>JABJES010000226.1 GCA_018663165.1 Rhodospirillaceae bacterium | reverse complement strand
TGCGATACGCCCCTTGCCGAGGATATTGTAAATCCGCGCCGCCCCGGCACTCGTCAGATCGACAAGCCTTTCAAGAGAAAGCCGCCCGTGATGCATGTGGTCGAGAAGCAGAGGCAACAAGGTCTGAACGCCGGTCATGCCTGCTGGGCTTTCCGGATAGGGTTTTTCTTTTTCCGCCAATGTATGGGGGGCGTGATCGGAACCGATAACATCGACAAGCCCCTGGGAGACGGCTTGCCATAAGGCATCCCGATGCCGGGCCTCTCTTATCGGCGGGTTCATCTGGGCTAAGGAACCCAGCGTGTCATAACAATCGGGTGCGGCAAGGGTAAGATGCTGCGGCGTAACCTCAACCGTGACAATATCGTGATTGGCCGCCAGCAGAGGGATTTCCTCGGCCGTGGTGACATGTAACACATGAATTCGCCGCTGCGCCTTACGGGCCAACTTGAGCAACCGGCGCGTCGCATTGACGGCGGTCTCCACATGCCGCCATTCAGGATGAAGGTGAACTGTTGCCCCTTCAACCTCGACGATCTTTCGCCTTTCGCGCAGACGGTATTCGTCTTCACTATGCACTGCGATGCGCCGTGATCCCTGACTGAGAACGGAAAATAGAGTCTCGTCATCCTCGACCAGAAGAGTGCCCGTGGAACTGCCCATGAATATCTTGATGCCGCAACAACCGGGCAGACGCTCCAGTTTGGCAAGATCACCCAGGTTTTCCTTTGCCGCCCCGATGAAAAAGGCATGATCGCACCAGGCTCGGCCCTTTGCCCGATCAAGCTTATCGTTCAGAGCTTCGGCCGTCGTCGTCGAAGGGTTTGTATTCGGCATCTCGAAAACAGCCGTGACCCCGCCCAAGGCTGCTCCCGCCGTTCCTGATGCTAAATCTTCCTTATATTCCAGCCCCGGTTCGCGAAAATGCACTTGGGTGTCTATAACACCGGGCAATACATGCAGACCCTGGGCATCGATAACTTCCAGAGCTTGTGTATTGGCAAAATCGCCGAAGGCAACGATACGACCACCAGCAACGGCGACATCGACTTCGCTTACCCCACTGGGCGTAAAGACCTTTCCGCCACGAATAACGAGATCATATTTATCAGCCATAACCACCTTTTATTTTATGCGCCAAACCTTCTGAGCCCCCAACCCCACGCCGGAGATTTAATCCTGATATAGTTTAAATAAAAGAAGCATTATGACTATATCATGAATTTTGCTTGGGATTCATCATCGGCAAGAAATAACCGTGTGCGAAAGTTTTTCATAGATGACTGAAAAGCAATTCTGGCAATTAAAGCCCTTAAACGAGATGTCGGCAGGCGAATGGGAATCGCTTTGTGACGGATGCGGCAAATGCTGTCTTATCCGGCTTGAAGATATCGATACGGGGGAATATCACACCACCAAAGCCTGTTGCGAGCTCCTCAACGCTGAGACAAGCCGCTGTACACGTTATTTAAAACGCCATGATCTGGTTACAGATTGCGTCAAAATCTCTCATACGAATATTAACAATCTGGAGTGGATGCCCTCTACCTGCGCCTATCGTCTGCTGGCGGAAGGAAAGGAATTATACGACTGGCATCCTCTCGTCTCGGGCAACCCCGAGAGTGTTCACAAAGCTGGCATTTCAGTAAGAAGCCGGGTAATCCCTGAAAACAAGATCGACGAAGAAGACCTGCCGGACTACATCGTCAAATGGTTCGACTAACCTTCCCGTCAGCCTCAAGCTGACCTTAAAAAGCTGAAAGCGTGTCAAAAACATCGCCCTCGGGCTCCAGTTGCAAGATATTAGCCCGATGCCAAAGGGCATAAAAAAGAAGCGTCCAGCACGCAAATCCACTGCGTTTCTTTCGTTGCATAAAAAGAGCCCGAACCGCATCCTCATTACAGATTTCCGCCACCCCTGGCGCCGCCGCGACCATCGGCCCCAGTCTTTTGCCCTGGGCCTCAATCCACTCTGATACGGGAACGGTAAACCCTCGCTTGGGCGAAAAGGGTTCGGCTTGCGGTAAATATTTATCAAGCCATCTGCGCAACAGCCACTTTCCCATTCCGCGCCGGACTTTCATATTGTCGGGTAGGTTGAATACTTCCGCCGCCAGCCGTGGGTCCAGAAACGGCGTCCGTCCTTCAACCGAATGAGCCATCAGACATCGATCGAGCTTGATCAAAAGATCATTCGGCAACCAATCGGCGATATCGGTCGCCTGGGCAATCTGAAGAGCGCTTCTGTGGGGTGTTTTCGCGGCAATCCCGGCTGCGGCAATGCCATCGCGCCAACCGTTAGGGGGATTTCTTAAAACACCAAAACCATCGAGGATGCCGTGGCGGCGCAAAATACGCCCACCGCGCCAGAAAGGGCGCATAACTGAACGATAGCGACCATATCCGGCAAACAGCTCATCCCCGCCTTCCCCCGACAGGATGACTTTCAAGTCACGTCCCGCTTCCCTGGCCAGTTTCCAGGTCGGCAAGATTGCATAATCCGCGACCGGATCATCGACCCTGGCCGCGACAACAGGCAACAAAGCCCAGAAATCATCTTCCTCAAAATCAATCTCTACATGCTCCGCCCCGACAAGGGAGGCGAGATGCCGGGCATGAGCCCGCTCATCGGCGACTTTCGAACCGGGAAAGCCGACGGTATAGGCCTTGATCGGTCTTTCCCCGAGCCGCGCCATCAAGGCCAACAACACCGATGAATCTATCCCGCCGGAAAGAAACATACCGTACGGCACGTCGGAACATTGATGTACACGCACACTGTCTTCAAGGGCCGCATCAAGCCGGAGTAACAGCGCCTCTTCGTCATCCTGATGGTCTGTTTCCGTCTGTTCTGGCA
>JABJES010000224.1 GCA_018663165.1 Rhodospirillaceae bacterium | reverse complement strand
GCGGAAATGCATGATCTGATCGTTGAATTGCGCTCGATGACCTTCGGGGTCGGTAATTTTTCGTATAAATTCGACCATATGCAGGAACTGACCGGTCGTGGCGCCGATCAGGTTATTGCCGCCCGAGCCGAGACCAAGAACTGATCTCGGCCCCCTCCGGGATGTCTGGAAAAGAGGGGCTTGTCGGCGGATAACGGCGCGATCACTAACATGTGAATTGGGCGGATCATCGCCCCGGTCTATACCTTTCCCAGGTCTTGAATTTGTGGAGTCCGCGATGTTGATCAAGAAAAAACCGGGTTGGGAAATTCCCGAATCCGCTGTCACCCCCGAATTGGTTTACGCTGATCGTCGGCGCTTTATCCAAACCGCTGCTGTCGGCTCTCTGCTGGCTGCCGCCCCTTTTCCTGTCTGGGGAAAGGAAAATACGCCAGAAGCCCCCTCGGCCCATCGTTACCCGGTGGAGCGCAATCCGAAATATACCGTAGAGCGGGAGATGACTGCGCAAAAGGCCGCCGAAACCTATAATAATTTTTATGAATTCGGTTCCCACAAGGAGATCAGCAAGGCGGCTCAGGAATTAAAAATCGACCCCTGGACGGTGACCATTGACGGCATGGTCGAAAAGCCTTTCCAGATCGGTATTGATGAGTTGCTGGATAAAATGCCGCTTGAGGAACGGGTCTATCGCCATCGTTGCGTTGAAGCCTGGGCGATGACCGTGCCCTGGTCGGGCTTTCCTCTGCGCTCTCTGGTCGATCTGGCCAAGCCCATGAGCGGGGCTAAATATCTTCAGATGCAGACTTTCGGCGAAAAGGGTATGGCACCGGGCCTGCGCCAATTCTGGTATCCCTGGCCCTATACCGAGGGCCTCACCATGGCCGAAGCGAGGAACGACCTCGCCTTTATCGCCACCGGTCTTTACGGCAAGCCGATCCCTAAACAGAACGGCGCGCCCCTGCGCCTCGCCGTGCCGTGGAAATACGGGTTCAAGTCTCTCAAGTCGATTGTCCGCTTTACCTTTACCGATAAACGGCCGGTTACCTTCTGGGAAAAGATCGGCCCCAAGGAATATGGCTTTTGGGCCAACGTCAATCCGGACGTCAAGCATCCGCGCTGGAGTCAGGCGACAGAACGTCTGCTTGGTTCAGAAGAAAGGGTGCCGACGCGCATCTATAACGGTTATGAGGAATTCGTCGCCGATATCTACACCGGCATAAAAGGCCAAAAGCTGTTTATGTAGAAGCGTTTAAGCGCGCCGTGAACGGCGTCAGCCTTGGTGTTCGGCGAGGAACTTTTCAACCTCCAAAGCACTCATGCAACCCATCCCGGCAGCGGTCACCGCCTGGCGATAGATCTTGTCCTTGACGTCGCCAGCGGCGAAAACACCCGCAACAGAGGTCGCCGTGCTGTCGGGCGCGGTGATCAGATAGCCTTCCTCGTCCATCTCCAGCTTGCCCTTGAACAGGGTGGTTGCCGGATCGTGGCCGATAGCGATGAAAACGCCGTCCACGGCAATGTCGCTGGTCTCGCCGGTTTTGACGTTCTTCAGTCGTGCCCCGGTGACGCCCAGGGGCTCTTCTGTCCCGAGAACCTCGTCAAGGGCGCTATCCCAGATCATCTCAATCTTGGGATTGGCGAAAAGCCGGTCCTGAAGGATTTTTTCGGCGCGCAGCTCGTCCCGGCGATGGATCAGGGTTACTTTCTCGGCATGGTTGGTGAGATAAATTGCCTCTTCCACCGCCGTATTGCCGCCGCCGATTACCGCCACCTGTTTGCCGCGATAAAAGAAGCCGTCGCAGGTGGCGCAGGCCGACACGCCAAAGCCCATGAATTTTTCCTCTGACGGCAGGCCGAGCCAACGCGCACTGGCACCGGTACAGATAATCAACGTATCGGCGGTATAGATATTGCCCCCATCACCAACGCAGGTGAAGGGGCGTTTACTTAAATCAACATCGACGATCAAATCCTGTTTGAGCACTGCCCCGACATTTTCAGCCTGGGCCTGCATCTGATCCATCAGCCACGGGCCCTGGATGGCCTCGGCGAATCCGGGATAGTTCTCGACATCGGTGGTGATGGTGAGTTGGCCGCCCGGTTGCATCCCGGCGACGATTGTCGGCCCGAGATTGGCCCGCGCGGCATAGATGGCGGCGGTGTATCCGGCCGGGCCGGACCCGAGGATCAGGACTTTGCTGTGATGGGTTTCTGGCATGATGTCGTTCTAAAGAGAGGTCGGGGAAGCCGGTAAAAATCACCGGGCGGCGAGGGGGATAAAATAGGACAGGTTGCCGTCTTCACGCAAGACGCGCTTGGACGTTATTTCTATTTATTACACAGGGCAGGCTCGACGAAGATCATCGCCAAGCCTTTGTCCTGTGCCGTTACCTCCACCGCCCGCGCGCGCCCTGTGTCAAGCGGACGGACCGTAACCGCCACTCCTTCGCGACGCAGATTTTCGGCGAAGGCCTCCGGCCCGTCCGCCTCGCGCAGAGCCGGAAGACGTTCGGCTGCTTTTTCCAGGGGGATGCAGGCACCATGGCGCTCCATCAGCATCCAGGAGGTTGGGTCGGTGGCAAAAACAGGGCTGGTGGTAAGAAGTAAAGGCAGGAGAAAAAGTGGTCTCCAGCGATAGGCCACGGTTAGAATCCAAACATGTGATCGAGGCAAAAGGCCGTGTTGCCGTTGAGCAGGCCGTGATAGCCAAACAGGCGGCAGGTGACGTCGCGGATGAGGATGGATGGCCCGTCACCGGCACGCTTGCGCTCGGCCTCGTCGAACATATCGTGATAACGCCAGTGGAGGCTGCCGCCACAGGGAATACTGACGATTTTTTCGGCCACCTCTTCTCCCGCGCCATTACACAGGATCAGCTTTGTGTCGGAGGCCTCATGCCAGGGCAGGGACGCCGGATAGATCAAATGGCACATGGTGTCGAGCGGCGCTGGCCCGATGCGCAGGAAGATGCGCGTCGACAAGCCCGGTGGGCGGGCAATGTAGGATTGAGGTTCGTCCTTGTAGATGATGGGCGTGTTGTAGATATGGCCGCCGAAGATGGTTTCGGCGATGTGGCCGCTGCTCCGTTGCTCGAAACGGCCAAAGCCGTGGAGCCAGCCGTCGGCCTCGCCGCCGTCGCGGAAGTCATAGACCAGTTCCACATGGCCTGAACCGCTGGGCAGTTCCAACTCGTCTTCTTTCATCCAGCTATCTATATCAAGCGGATGGCTTTCCCGGCGTGGGATGGCGCCAAGAAAGCGGCGGCCAATTTCCTCGCCCGAGGCGTCGATAAGAATGGTGCTCAACGGCAATTCGCGCTGACAGGTCGCCATAGGGGTCGGCAGCAGGGTGCTTTTAAACTCGCTTAAGGGGAGTACTGGCAGAGGCATGATATAGCCCTTGCCCATAAGTGCCGCTATGTCCGGGATCTTGGCGTCGGACTCCAGATCCGTGCGCTCCACATTGGCGTGAGCGATGCGTCTGCGGCCGCCGTTATAGACAATTTCATAGCGCGGACGGACGAAATAGCGCCCCGCCTGAACCTCGATCTGGGTCGGCCATTGGGCGTCCGGCATCAGCTTGCCGATATCGATCGCCCGGGTGGCGAAAGGGGGGATTTCCTCATTGTGCCAGCTTATATCCTGAGAGCCGATGGCGTTGAAACCGATACCGCCACTGGGGATGGCAACCGGGTGGCTGTTTTGAATCCATAGCACCACCTGTTCCCCCTTGTCGGGTGCGGGCAGGCCGGCATAGAGATCGGCAGGCCAGGCGTTGGCATCGTGGCTGCACGAAAGCTGGGTGCCGTTATCGCCATAGGTATCCAATGCATATTTAACGATATCGTGGCCAGCGATGCGGATGGCGTGGATAAAGAGCGAGCCGGTAAAGTCATCAAGGGAGAAACGCTCCCGCAGCTCTTTGCTGTCGAGGCTATAGGTGCCCCCGGCCTGGGGCAAAGGTTCGCGCCACTGGGCCAGCACGTCGCCATCCTCATCGAACAGGCAGAGCCAGAGCTCCGGGTCTTTGGCCCCATAGCCGGACCAGTAATTGGCCGAACTGATCCTTGTGTGCAGCCCCTCGCCGTCGCGCAGAAAGCCGAAATTTGTGGCGAAGTTTCGAGGGTCGAGATAATTGCGCGAATTGGTCAGCATGTCGTCGGGCAGGCGGGCCTCGTCAAAGCTTAAAATCTCCACGCCTTTGGGAACCAGGTGGCGGATATGGTCGATAAACCGCCCGGCATCATAGGCCGCAACAAAAACGACGGCACAGTCGCAGGTGCCGATCTCGGTGATCGGTCGCGCCTTTACTTTAAGAATTTCCGTGTCGATCTGTTCGATGTCCTGAACAAAAGTTCCGGCAAGCTCAAGCCCGTCGAGGTGGAAGAAATTGTCAAAATCACCGACTTGGCCGAGAGGGTCGTAGATGGCGACCCTTCCCGCTTTGGTCATTTTGTTGATCAGACCGTGAGCGTTTTCCGCCGTTAAGGGGTGTCCCAGCGCCTTGAAAAGGGTGCTGCCGCCGAAATTATTGCCCGGCCGCCATTCCCGGTTGGCGAAGGTTTCGATTTTGAGGCCCATAAAGAAAAATTCCTGCCCGGTCTTATGAATTGCCGTGTCTTTTAGATTAGCAGATTACATCTGCACTCATAACGGTTTTGGGACGGCGTTGGGCGGAAATCAACCTTTTTGGTGGTGGGCCGGGAACTTTTCAGCAATCCGGGCAGAGACTTCCCCCATATTGTCCATTTCCTTGCCGGGAAAGTTCTCCAGCCGTCCGGTGAAGGGTCTTGTATAGCCGCTCGCTGTCATCTCGGCATGGAATTGCTTGAAACGCTTTGAGCCACCGGGGAAAAACTCCACATAGACCGGCTTGCCGCTGACGCAGGCCTCGGTGACCATCGAGATTGAATCGCAGGTGACGACGATGATGTCAGCCAGGCCGAGAATGCCGAAATAGGGGTTGTCCCCCTGGTTATCCCAGATCACCGCCGGACTATCCCTTAAGCCCTCGCGGAAGGCTTTGAGGCTCTCGGCTCCGGTGCGCCGCGAGGGGGTGACGGCCAGCGCCCCGCCGGTTTCGGCGCACAGCCGTTTGAGTTTATCGGCCAGTTGAGCCATCTCCACCGGGCCTGCCTTATAGCGCCGGTTCGGTCCGCCGATCAGAACCCCGATCAGCGGCCGGGGAAGATCGCCGTAGAGGGGGGCAAAGCGCCGAGCAT
>JABJES010000223.1 GCA_018663165.1 Rhodospirillaceae bacterium | reverse complement strand
TGCGCTACCAGACTGCGCTACGCTCCGATATATGCCGCGCCCCGATTAGGGTCTGTGCGGCGGCGCGCACTATAACCGCAGCCCCCTTGATAAGCAACGGCGCTCTGGCCCCGTTCCAGAGGGGGCTAAAGAACGCGGCTTAAAGGGGAAAACGCAAAAACTACAGGGAGTCTACAGGAAAATTACAGAAAAACGCAAAGAGCCGACGGATGACCTAGAATCCGGCTTTATTCAGAAGGTCACGCAATTCTTCCAGTTCGCCAAGAACCTCCGTCAGGTCAGCGCGCACCCGTTGGCTCAAACCCTCACCGCTGGCCGGAGCAGAAAGAGGAACCGAACTTTTGATATTCGCCCTGCCGGTTGCCGGAGCAGCGGCTTCTTTACCAGCCATCACGGATTTTGAACCGCCTTCGCGGAGCAGGCGCTGAACCCCCTTGATCGTATAACCATCATCATAAAGCAGATTACGGATCGACCGCAGCAAGCCAATATCCTCGGGCCTGTAATAACGCCGTCCCCCACCGCGTTTAAGCGGCCTGACCTGGGCAAACTTGGACTCCCAGAAACGCAATACGTGCTGAGGCACTTCCAATTCGTTGGATACTTCGCTGATGGTGCGAAAAGCCGATGGTGATTTCTCGGTACCACGGGCGGCTGAAGACGTAGAAGCAACCATGATTTAAAGAGCCGGTCCCGGCGTGCCGCCGAGGTTACCATTAATTCTGTTTTTGAGGACATGGGACGGGCGGAAAACAATCACCCGGCGCGGGGTGATGGTAACCTCTTCACCGGTTTTTGGATTGCGGCCAACCCGCTCGCCTTTCATGCGAACGCCAAAACTACCGAAAGATGAAATTTTCACAGGCTCGCCACCGGACAGCGTTGAGGAAATTTCCTCAAGTATCGCCTCAACCAGATCGGCGGATTCATTACGCGAAAGACCTACTTCCTGATAGACAGCTTCGGTCAAATGCGAACGTGTAACAGTTTTATCAGCCATGCAACCCCCTAGTAACCCTGGAGGAGACCCTAGCGCGCCCGACATGACAGGTCAATTGCCTAATAAAGACAAAGGGGATGGGAAAGGAAGTGTTACCAGCGTAGCAAGCAAGCGCCCCAAGTCAGCCCACCGCCAATTCCTTCCAGTAGAATCAAGTCGCCGGAGCTAAATTTTCCAGCTCCATGAGCATCGGCAATGGCGAGGGGAATTGAGGCGGCCGACGTGTTGGCGTGACGATCAATGGTGACGATCAGCTTGTCCTCGGCCACACCCAGTTTTTTGGTGGTCCCCCGCATAATCCGCAGATTGGCCTGATGAGGAACCAGCCAATCCAGGTCAGCCCCGGTTAAGCCATTGTGATCCAAGGCTTCTTTAGCGACTTCAGCAAGGCGGAGAACGGCTTTTTTGAAAATCTCCTGGCCCTGCATGCGGACATGACCGCTGGTGCCGGTGGAGGAAGGCCCGCCATCGACATAGAGGCAATCATGATCGCGGCCATCGGAATGAATGTGGGTTGAGAGAATGCCCTGGTCGGCTGTACTCCCCTCGCCCTCACCGGCGCGCAAAATAACCGCCCCTGCGCCGTCACCGAACAGCACACAAGTGCCCCGGTCTTTCCAGTCGAGAATGCGGGTAAAAGTTTCAGCGCCAATGACGAGTACAGTTTTCGCCTGACCGGTGCGGATAAAATTATCGGCGACAGTAAGGGCATAAATAAACCCGGTGCATACCGCCTGAACATCAAAGGCGGCACCACGAGTCATGCCGAGCTTGGCCTGAACCCTGGTCGCCGTCGATGGAAAGGTTTCGTCCGGCGTCGCCGTTGCCAGAACGATCAGATCAATATCATCAACCGAAATGCCAGCATCCTTAAGTGCTGCTTTGGCGGCATTAACAGCCAGATCCGATGTCAGCTCCCCTTCTGCTGCAATATGCCGCTGGCGGATACCCGAGCGCCCGGTGATCCATTCATCAGTGGTATCGACAAGGCCAGATAATTCATCATTGGTCATGATCCGGTCGGGCAGATAACCCCCACAACCGATGATCCGGGAACGCAGCACCATGGCTAGATAATATCCTCTTGGGTCAAGGATTCGGTATCCAGACTGAGCTGTTCAAATTCCGCCTTGATTGATTCGTTGAAACCGTTGGCAATCATGTCGTAGGCGACGCCAATGGCATGGGCAAACCCAACCTCGTCAGTGCCACCGTGGCTCTTGACGACGATACCGTTGAGACCGAGCAGCACGGCGCCGTTATAGGCCCTGGGGTCAAGTCGTTCCCGAAGCCGGTTAAGGGCCGAGCGGCTAAACAAATAGCCGATCTTGGCAAGGATTGAGCTTTTGTAGGTTTCCTTCAAATAGGTCGTGAAAAGCTTAACCACCCCCTCGGCGGTTTTAAGGGCAACATTTCCCGAAAAGCCATCCGTGACGATAACGTCGACTGTGCCCGCGGCAATGTCGTCGCCCTCGACAAATCCATGAAAATGAATCGGCAGATGTATCTTGCGCAGGATGGCGCTTGCCCGGCGCACTGAATCATTTCCCTTGAGCTCTTCCGATCCGACGTTGAGAAGTCCGATGCTGGGTTTTTCAATCGCCTGAACCGTGCGCACGAAGACCTCACCCATCACCGCGAACTGAACCAGGTTGTCCGAATCGCAATCAATGTTGGCTCCCAAATCGAGCATCAGGGTCTCACCGCGCATGGTCGGGAAAAAACTGGCAATCGCCGGTCGGTCGATACCGGGCAAGGTTTTCAACACAAATTTTGAAATGGCCATAAGCGCCCCGGTATTCCCCGCCGAGACAATTGCGTCGGCCTCACCCTCACGCACCGCGTTGATGGCAAAGCGCATGCTGGACTGACGCCCACCGCGCAAGGCCTGAGAGGGCTTGTCGCTGGAACTGATGGCAT
>JABJES010000181.1 GCA_018663165.1 Rhodospirillaceae bacterium | reverse complement strand
GGCATTAACCGGGTCGTTTATGACGTCACGTCAAAGCCGCCGGGCACCATTGAGTGGGAATAATCTCCCTGATATCAGGGGGTTGATGTTTTTCTGATCCATAACAATGAAAAATCAGATTTAAATGTATAAACTTGCCGTTTCCGCGATTTCACAAGTGGCGTGGTGGTCTATGCTCTGGAAATTTTTGATGTTACTGGCCATTTTGACGGCGTTTGTCGGTGGCTGGATCCTTCTCAACAAGGATGAGTTTATGGCCATCTCCGGCCTTCATCCTCTCTATGGTCTTGGCACGACCGTTTTGGCGGCGGTCATCGCCGTCATCGGGGCGGCGATCAAACATCAGGAGGACCAGAAGCGTCATCTTGAGGAATTCGAGAGAGATCACGGCCGGTTCCACTGATCATCTGCGCTTCTCTTGGCCTTGAGATGGCGTCTATCTGACCAGTTTCGTTTTTCCAAAGAAAAACCCCTCCGGGTGAGGAGGGGCTAAGAAGCTCAACAAGGTCTGAAATTCAGGGGGAAGATCAAACCTGATATAACCCTATCCCCATAAGACCGGGTCGACAGTGATGGTGGTCACAGAGGTGGTCATAAAGTGGAAATTTTTTTCCCTCGAAATATGGTTTTTCATTTCCCATATTGAATTTTCTTCCTTATGACCTGTAAATCCGGCCTGAAAATTGAAAAAGCCGGAAATAAAATGGAAAAAAATGACTAAACCCGGCGAAATTTCTTCTCCCTGCATCAATATCTGCCAGATCGACTCTGAAACAACTTATTGCACGGGCTGTTTTCGCACCATCGCTGAGATCAAGCGCTGGCGCGATGCAGACGAGGCAGAGCGCCGGGCTATTTGTGCCTCAGCGTCAGAGCGGGGGGAGAAAGCGGGAACAGGGAGGGGGCTAGAAGCCGTCTAGTCTTGGGAACGGTCAGCTACGAGGGCGTTCAGCTCTGGCCGGGGACCCATTTGCTAACTTTTTTGGGTGCGTCTGTTTTTTTCTTGCTGTCCAGGTAATTCTTGACCGGTGCGGCGAAAAAAGACTGAAAACGGCGTTGCAGCTCCGATTTCTGATCGTTGGTCAACTGATCGTCGGGGGTGTCCGAAAGGTCGACAAATTTCATATTGGTCATTGTCTCAGTTCCCTTCTTTGTCAGAACGTATTTCGAGAGTATATTAAAAAATCAAATTATAAGAAAATGATAAGAAATGGGAGCAGATTATCATGAAAAATATTGCCTATTCTTTCCTTCTTCTGGTTTTTGTCCTTTTTGGTGGCCTTTCCGGTACCGCCTCGGCGTCTGACTGGAAGGGTGTCTGGAAGGTTTCCGACAGCCAGGGTCAGCCATTCTATATCACCCTTTTAGCTGGTGGTACGGCGGCGTCCAATCTTGAGGGCGGCATTTTCGGCACCTGGACGACCAGTGCCGGTAAGGCCGTGATCTCCTGGGGCGGGGGCTGGCACTCGGTTATTTCCCATGATGGTGGTGCCTCGGTTAAGCGTGCCTATAAGCCTGGCTCTGCCATGGACGGGACGCCGACCAATACCTCAGATGCGGTTAAGGTTGACCAGGTCCCCTGGCGATAAGGGGGGCTTTAGCCCTCTTTTCGAGGGAAACGTCTTAATATGACTGAGCCTAAACTAAAACGTCTGTCGACCAGCGGCTTAGTTATAAGCGGGTTTTGCCTTGCCCTTCTCATATCTTCCCCCCTGGCGGCGGGGAAACTGGCAATACCCGATGGTGGTTTCAATCGTGATACCCCGCCGAATTTCGATTTGGTTTGCTATGAACAGGGCTATGTCTCGATCAGCCGGGGCTGGATCGTTTGCCGTGAGCTGGAGAGGATGGCCTGGGGGCTTGATCCCGATCAGTGGATTGAGGATTATCTCTCGCCTCCAGGGCCCACTCCGTCAAAGCTCGAAGAGACTCCCCCCGATCACGACCCCTATCCTTATGTCCTTCGTTGAAGGTGGC
The DNA here is from genome assembly GCA_018663165.1 of Rhodospirillaceae bacterium. Lineage (GTDB taxonomy): Bacteria > Pseudomonadota > Alphaproteobacteria > UBA11136 > UBA11136 > JABJES01. Next base: position 11,751 of record JABJES010000181.1, on the reverse strand, counting down.
GTGAGGTCGTGTTTTCCGGGGTGGGCGAGGGCTCTATTTATCCTTGGAGACCAGGTGTAAGGACTGGCGGTGGAACTGGCTGACCAGATCCTCGATTGTCGTGCTGCTGCGGAAAATCTTTCGGCCATTAAACAAGATGTATTTATTCGGGCGGTTTGCCAGCCCCAGCATTTTTGCAAAAGTATAAAGGGGCTGATCGCTGGAGTGGCGGAAGATGGAAAATACAGCCATGCGGCTGTTAAGGGTGATGGAATAGTCCCGCCATTCTCCCTGGGCAACCCGCGTTGCGTATATGGCCATAAGGGCGCTTAGTTCCTGGCGGCTGAACGATACGATAGATGTGCCGGGCTGTGCCGGAGTCTTGAAATCGGAAATGTTGAGGAGGTTGGACATCCTCGTTTGCGGCCCTCTGTTTGAATACAGACTGCTGAATACAGACTGCTGAATACAGACTTCAACCTCCTGATTTTCCATATTTTAAAGCATATTGTCCAGTTTTGGCTCCAGCTTTGGGGCTTTAAGTCGCGCTGCCGAAGGGAAGCCTTGATTGCTCGGCTTCGTCATTGAGGAAAGCCGGTGCATCATCCTCGTACCCATAGGGCTGGAAATCCGGATTGGCTCCTGCCGGGCGGTTATTGTGCTGGAGATAGGCTTTGTATTTCTTTTTCTGTTCGGTCTGCTGCGCCATTCCGCCGACAGGCTGCTGGCGAGGATCAAGGGTATCTGGGGAATCATAGCAATCGACGCCGCCAATGGTCTGATAGCAGTAGATCGGCGCGGCGACCTTTATTTGCGCGTTTTCCTTACAATACTCGCCGGTTTTGCTCAAATTGCCGACAGAACAATCAAGGTCGAGGACGCTCGACATGAACCTGTCTGGCAAGGTCTTGCCGGTTTTAATTTTGCTCACCGAGTTCGCGCCGATCATCATCAGGGCTTCCGTGCCGGTGCAGCCCGAAAGGGCGAACAGGCAAACCAGCAAGACAGTGGCAAGACTGTGCCGATGGGGGGTTGATGGGCTGTGTGAAGTCATTTTCGCTATAAAATACATCATTTTCACCGGTCCAGAAGGGCATGTGTGAGAGGGAAAAATTTTCCCCTGTTCGAGGATTTCACAGGTAAATATGCAATTCGTTTGCCATTTTCCCTCACCTTGCCTCTCCAAAGCCGTAAAATATGTGGAAATGGCTGAAAGACAGGGTTTTTGACAGAGATTTAGCAGAAATTTAGCAGTGGTTTGGGGCGGTTTTACTTCTTTCCCCATAGCCGCCGGGGGTGTTTCAACCTATATTCCGGGCAGTCATTTCCGATTATGTGTTTTTCCTGCCGGTCCAGGCTCCATTCTTCAGACTGTGGCGCCGCCGCTGAATTTTTTGGGAACCGTTATGGCCGAACAACCTCCGATTTGTGATTTTGGCTGGAAGGCCCCGGATTTCAGTCTTCCCGCCATTGATGGTCGAGATTACGCCTTGGCTGATATGTGTGGTGAAAAGGCGACATTGGTCATGTTCATCTGCAACCACTGTCCCTATGTCAAATCGGTAATCGACCGCATCGTTGTCGATGTTGGTGCTTTGATGACGGAAGGTCTGGGGGCAATCGCCATTATGTCGAACGATATTGAGACATACCCTGAAGATTCCTTTGAAAATATGAAGCTTTTTGCCCAGACTCACAAATTCCCCTTTCCCTATGTGATCGACCGCTCTCAAGAGGTCGCCAAGGCTTATGGGGCGGTCTGTACTCCGGATTTTTTCGGCTTTAACGCTGATCTCTCCCTCCAATACCGTGGCCGGTTGGATGCGTCTGGAAAAGAGGCGGTACCTGGTGCCCGGCGCGAGCTTTTTGAGGCTATGGGTGAGGTAATGGCCACTGGCAAGGGGCCACAAGGCCAAATTCCATCCATCGGGTGCTCGATCAAATGGCGGTCTGGGGATTAAACCTGTGAGGATTCAGGGAAAACAAGGGAAAAGCAGGCCATGGCGGCTTGTTCGAAACCCGCGCACAAGCTATGTTAGCGCCCCATTTCAAGAGACGGGAGCGTTTAGTGTCTGAATCCGAAATTTTTCGTGAAGTCGATGAAGATTTGCGTCACGAGCAAATGGTTCGCCTGTGGCGGCGATTTGCGCCTTATGTTCTGGCTGTCGGCCTGGTGATCGTGGTTGGAACGTCGGCCACTGTCGGTTGGCGCGCTTACACCAATGCCCAGCAAAAATACTGGGGCGAGCTTTTCTACGAAGGAATGTTGTTGTGCACCCAGGAAGGAGGCACCGAGGTTGCTATTGAAACTTTTGCTAATCTTTCCGAAGAAGCCGGTGACGGCTACCGGACCCTGGCGCTGCTCGACCAGGCGGCTCTGCTGGCGACCAATGGTGAAACCGAACAGGCTCTGGAAATCTATAAGGGGCTGACGACGGATGGCGTCAATCAGGCCATGCGCGATCTGGCGCTCCTCTATACGGTTTTTTATGAAATCGATACCGGTGAGCCTGATGAGCTGAGGAAACGACTTTCAAGTCTTCTTCCCAGTGACAATCCATGGCACTACTCGGCGAGTGAGTTGATCGGCTTCCTGGCTCTGCGTGTTGGCGACGAGGAAACGGCCAAGGAAACGTTTAATCGCCTCGCTGCTGATGAGTCTGCACCCAAAGCGATGAAGGGCCGAGCAAAAGACATGGTGGCGGTTCTCGGTGACTAGAACGCCTTTTTTCTTTGGCGTGATAAGACAACGGATCGTTGCGTCATCGTGGACGGCAGCATCATTGTGGGTCGCCGTTCTTTCCCCTGTTTTTCTTGTTTCCGCCTGTGATTGGTTTGAGGAAAATGAAGTGCGTCTCGAGGGCACGCGCATTTCTATTCTTGAGGAAGATGAGGGCATCCGCATTGACCAGGAAGCGTCCGGGATTATTGTCCATCTGCCGCGTCCGGAACTAAACCCACAATGGGGACAGGCGGGCGGAAACGCTAAACACGTCATGGGCCATCTTGGCGCGCCCGGCGCTCTTGAAGCCGTGTGGTCGGAAAGTGCCGGGGATGGTTCTGATTCCGAACTTCGCCTGCTCTCGACGCCGATTGTTGCCAACGGAATTGTCTATACGATTGACGTCTATTCGATTGTCCACGCCTTTGATGCAAATACCGGTGATGATATTTGGGATGCTAATGTCACCTCACCGGATGACGAATGGTTTTCTTTCGGTGGCGAGGGATCGATGGGTGGCGGCATCGCTTATGAAGGTGACCGTCTGTTCGTTACCACCGGCTTTGCCCAGGTGGTCGCCCTCAACGCGATCTCGGGTGAGGAAGTCTGGCGCCAATCGCTTCCAGGTCCCATGCGCGCTCCGCCGACCGTCGCTGATGGCAGGGTTTATGTCATAACCATCGATAACCAGGCTTATGCCCTTGATGCTGAAAACGGCGACAAGCTGTGGTCTCATTCAGGGATAGTTGAAACCGCTGGCGTTCTTGGCGGGGCTGGTCCGGCGGTTTCCAAGGATGTCGTGATCGTTCCTTATTCATCTGGTGAAATAAATGCGTTGCGGGCATCAAATGGACGCCCCCTGTGGTCTGATAACCTCGGTGCGATCAACAAGCTGGATGCCGTGTCATCGCTCGCTGATATCCGTGGTCGCCCGGCTATTGACGGTAGCCGGGTCATCGCGATTTCTCACGCCGGTCGGATGGTGGCCCTTGATCTACGTTCCGGTTCGCGGGTTTGGGAAAAGAATATCGGTGGCATTCAAAGCCCTTGGGTGGTTGGTGATTTTATCTATGTGCTGGCCGAGAACAACAAGTTGGTCTGCATAACAAAAAAAGATGGTTATGTTGTCTGGATTTCCCAGTTGCTTAAATATGAGGATCCAGACGATCAAGAGGATCCCATCATCTGGTCAGGGCCGGTTCTTGCCGGGGACAGGTTGATCGTCACAGGTTCCCATGGCTTTGTTGCATCCATCTCACCCTATAACGGGGTTCTTCTCGGCCAGGTGGAGATGTCTGATCCGGTCAAGGTCGAGCCGGTTGTCGCGAATGGAAAAGTTTATATTCTGACCGACGACGCTGAATTAATCGCCCTTCAATAGCTTGTCTTTTTAGGCGCAAGTCATGTCTTTTACAGTTGCCATTCTTGGCCGGCCCAATGTCGGAAAATCGACCCTTTTCAACCGTCTGGCTGGGAAAAGGCTGGCCCTTGTCGATGATACGCCAGGGGTAACCCGTGACCGTCGCGAGGGGCAGGGACGGCTGGGTGATTTGCGCTTTAAAATGATCGATACGGCGGGTCTGGAAGAGGCTGAAGGCGATGGCCTTGAGGCCCGCATGCGCCAACAGACCGAACGGGCGCTGGCCGAGGCCGATGTCGCCTTGATGCTTGTCGATGGCCGGGCCGGGGTAACGCCTTTGGATGAACATTTTGCCAGGATCATCCGCAAATCACCGACGCCGGTGGTGCTCGCCGTCAATAAATGTGAAGGCCGGGCCGGTCAGGAAGGCCTGGCTCAATCTTACGGCATGGGGCTCGGCGATCCGATCGGCATCTCCGCCGAGCACGGTGAAGGTCTTTTGGATCTTTACGAACTGTTTCTTCCCTTTTCCGAGCCATTCCTGAGCGAAGAAGATGTGGAATTTTCCCTTAAAGAGGGGAAAGAATTCCCGGAAGAAGAGGAAAAAGGGCCTCTCAAGCTGGCGATTGTCGGTCGGCCCAATGTCGGCAAATCGACTCTGATCAACTATCTGATCGGCGAGGAAAGGCTTCTCACAGGGCCTGAGCCCGGCGTCACCCGGGATGCCATTGCGGTGGAATGGGAACACAAGGGCCGGGCGATCCAGCTCGTCGATACCGCCGGTCTGCGGCGGCGCTCAAAGATAACTGAGAAACTTGAGAAATTGTCCACTGCCGACACCTTGCGCGCGGTTAATTATGCCCATGTGGTGGCCTTGGTTCTTGATGCTGAGTTGTTGCTTGAAAAGCAGGATTTAACGATCGCCCGCATGGTGGTGGATGAGGGGCGTGCCCTGGTTCTCGTCGTCAATAAATGGGATATGATCAAGGATCGCAAGCAGGTTCTCCGTGTCCTCGCCGACCGCCTTGAAAGGTCATTGCCTCAAGTCCGTGGCCTGTTGATCGTCACCCTTTCAGCAAAGACGGGAGCCAGCACCAAAACCTTGATGCCGGCTGTTCTTCAGGCCTACGACACATGGAATCGGCGTTTATCGACGTCTAAACTCAATCGCTGGCTCGACAATATTCTAGCTCACCATCCGCCACCGGCTGTTTCCGGACGGCGGATCAAGTTACGCTATATCACCCAGATCAAGTCTCGCCCTCCGACATTCGCTTTGTTTGTGAACACGCCTGAAGGCTTGCCCGACAGCTATAGCCGCTATCTGATGAACAAGTTGCGCGAGGATTTTGATCTTCCCGGTACGCCGATCCGTATCCATCTGAGGAAAGGAAAAAATCCTTACGTTGATGGGTGATTTTTCTCCCGCCTATGGGTCATAATGGGTTTCATCTATGTTTAAGGGATAGGAAATGCCGGTTAAGCCTCCCGCACATTTTTTTCTGATTGCCGTTTCCCTGGTGATGATTTTCGCTGCTTCGGCCTCGGCGGAAGAAACCATCGCCGTGCCTAAGGTGGGAATCATCGCGACGACCTGTACCACGTGTCACGGTGAGGACGGCCGTTCTCCAGGAAGCATCCCCTCGCTTGCTGGCAAGGGGCGCCAGGATATCATCGATAAATTGCGGGCGTTTAAATCAGGCGATCGCCCATCGACGATCATGGGGCGGATTATGGTCCCCTTTGACGAGGGTGGAATTGATGAGCTGGCCACCTATTTCGCGGCCCGGACCAAGTAGCGGGAGAGCCGGGGGATGATCGAAAAAAGGCCTGGGTTCAATCGTCGGAAATTTCTTTCCGCAACCGCTGCCACTGGTGCTGTTGCGGCTCTGCCAGCGATCCCCGGCTGCTCTTCGGCAAAAAAGGCCAAGGTGGTTATTGTCGGTGGTGGTTTTGGGGGGGCCACTTGCGCCAAATACATCTCCCTTGCCGATCCCGATATCGAGATCACCCTGATCGAGCGCAATCGCAACTTTGTTACCTGTCCGTTCAGTAACAGCGTCATCGGCGGATTCAAAAAAATGTCAGCGATCACCCATTCCTATGAAGGGTTGCTGGATAGAGGCATCAACGTTCTGATCGACAGTGTGACGGCCATTGATAGCGCGGCGCATGAGGTGACTTTGGCATCGGGTGACAGGCTGTCTTATGACCGGCTGGTTCTTTCGCCGGGTATAGACATGATCTGGAACGCCATCGAGGGGTATGATGAGGCGGCAGCACAGATCATGCCCCATGCCTGGAAGGCGGGGCCTCAGACCATTCTTTTGCGCAATCAATTGGAGGCCATGAAGGATGGTGGCCTGGTTGTCATTTCGGCGCCTGAATATCCCTATCGCTGTCCCCCGGCCCCCTATGAGCGGGCCAGCCTCATCGCTCATTACCTGGCCCGCCACAAGCCCCGCTCGAAAATTATTATTCTCGACGCCAAGGATAAATACACCAAACAGCCCCTGTTCGAGGAAGGCTGGCGGCGGCTTTATCCTCAAGGCATGATCGAGTGGGTCGCGGGCGGCAAGGGGGGGCGGGTCACTGGCGTTGATCCTCTGACTAAAACGTTTTTCAGTGATGGGGGTGCACTCAAGGCTGATGTCGGCAATGTGGTGCCGCCCCAACAGGCCGCCGCAATTGCCCGTCTGGCTGGGGTGGTGGATGATGACGAATGGTGCCGGATAGACCCTTTGACCTTCGAATCAAAAACGGTCAAAAATATCCATGTTCTGGGTGATGCCTGTGTTGCCGGCGCGATGCCGAAATCCGGCTTTTCGGCCAATAATCAGGGCAAGGTGACGGCCGCCGCCCTTGTCGCTTTACTTAACGGCCGCGAGGTCGGTGAGCCATTTTTTCTCAATACCTGTTACAGTCTTCTCTCTCCCGATTACGGTATCTCAATCAATGCCGCTTATCGGGCCACTCCAGCCGGCATTGTCGCCTTGCTCGGTAGTGGGGCGACCTCACCCCTTGATGCGCCAGACAGCGTTCGTAAGGACGCAGCCAAATATGCCGGGGGCTGGTATGCCAGCATCACCGGTGAGATGTTTACCAAAGGATAAGGAATCCCCCTGCGATGAGTGCCAAGCCCCTCTTTATTGTTGCCGGTCTTTTTGCCGTCATCACGTTTTATCTCTTCACATTCGGCATAAATGTTAACGGGGACGATGACCTCGCCCTGGGTGCTGATCTTTACGCCCGTGATTGCGTCGAATGCCATGGCAAAAACCTTGAAGGCGAAGCGGACTGGAAGACGCCGCTTGATGACGGTGGCCTCAGGGCGCCGCCTCATAACGAAAGCGGCCACACCTGGCACCACACAGACGACCATCTCTTTCGCTATATTAAATACGGTGGGAAGGGACAGGTTGCCGGTGGTTTCAAGAGCAACATGCCGGGCTTTAAGGACAAGCTTTCGGACCTCGAAATCTACGCGGTGATGGCCTATATCAAGAGCACCTGGTCGCCTGAAATTCAGGAACGCCAGGCGATGATGGGTCATTAAACCCTGACGATAGTTCCGTTTTCGGAAAATTCAGGCAGCAGCGGCGGCAAAAAGGCTGGTGCAATTTCTTCAGGGGTGGCCAGGCTCAAAGGGTCTTCTCCGGGAAAGGCCTTTTGTCGCATTAATGTGCGGACCACGCCGGGGTCGATCAAATTGGCTCTGACAGAGGTTTTTGAAATTTCACCGGCATAGGTTCTAACCAGGGTTTCAAGTGCTGCCTTGCTCATGGCGTAGGCACCCCAATAAGGAAAAACACCTTGGGTGACACCAGAGGTTACGAACAGGGCGCGACCGGCTTGTGCTGCTCGCAGTAGCGGATCGAAGCTGCGGATAAGCCGCCAGTTCGCCGTCACGTTGACATCGATGACCTCTTCCCAGATTTTTGGCTGGATATGCCCGACAGGGCTTAAAACACCCAGCGTTGCGGCATTACCGACAAGAATATCGAGATGGCCGAAGCGCTCGGCAATGGCTGCGCCAAGCTGATCGATTTGTCCAAAGTCACGCAGATCCATTGGCGTCAGTGTCGCTGTGCCGCCGACTGCGCGTATTGCGTCATCGGTTTCTTCAAGGCCGCCGATGGTCCGTGAGACGAGAATCAAATGGGCGCCTTCGCGTGCCAGCATCACCGCCACTGCTGCGCCTATTCCCCGTGAGGCACCGGTGATCAGTGCCACCCGCCCTTCCAGGCGTCCACCTGGAGTGCTGGTCTTTTTTTGAGGATTTTTATTCTCGCCCATTTTGCTCAAACGCGAGGGTCAGCTAATCTCAGTGAGAAGAGAAAGCTGTTTTTTTATCGTCCCGTTATCGTTGTCCTGGGACTTTATGGGGTAATCGTTGGTAAAGCAGGCATCACAATATTGGGGGGTCTCATTGTCGCGGTTTTTTTCACCCATGGCGCGATAGAGACCGTCTATGGAGATGAAAGAAAGACTATCGACGAGGATGAATTTCGCCATCTCTTCGATGTTCATCTTGGCGGCGAGTAACTCCTGGCGTTGAGGCGTGTCGATCCCGTAGTAACAGGGCTGGGACGTCGGGGGAGAGGCGATGCGCATGTGTACTTCCGTTGCCCCGGCATTACGCATCATTTCAACGATCTTCATCGACGTTGTGCCGCGCACGATGCTGTCATCAACAAGGACCACCTTCTTGCCGGCGATATTGGCGCGGTTGGCGTTGTGTTTGAGCTTAACTCCAAGATGGCGGATATGGTCGCCCGGCTCAATAAAGGTTCTGCCGACATAATGGTTACGGATGATCCCAAGTTCAAAAGGAATGCCGGACTCGGCGGCAAAGCCGATCGCTGCAGGGACGCCGGAATCTGGAACGGGAATAACCATATCGACATCCACCGGGCTTTCCCGCGCCAGTTCAGCTCCGATTTTCTTGCGTGCATCATAGACGCTTGTGCCTTCAACAACGCTATCTGGTCTGGAAAAATAAACATATTCAAAGATGCAGAAGCGGGAAGGCGTCTTGATAAAGGGATGATAGGAACTGATTTCGCCATCGCGAATAACGATCAATTCACCGGGTTCAACATCGCGGATAAAGTCGGCACCAATGATATCCAGCGCACAGGACTCAGACGCCAGAACATAAGAGTCTTCAAATTTTCCAAGCACTAAGGGCCTGACCCCGTGAGGGTCTCGAACACCGATCAGGGAATCCTCGGTTAAGGCAACCAGGGAATAGGCGCCTTCGACCTGACGCAGGGCATCGGTTACCCGGTCGATAACCGTTGATGCTCTGCTGGTGGCGATCAGGTGGACGATAACTTCGGTATCGGTGGTCGACTGAAACAGGCAACCGGCCTTGACCAGTTCGGTGCGCAGCACACGGGCATTGGTCAGATTGCCGTTGTGACCGATGGCCAGCCCACCAAAGGCAAATTCGGCGAACAGAGGTTGAACGTTGCGGATGATGGTATCGCCGCTGGTCGAATAGCGGACATGGCCGACCGCCATGTTTCCAGGCAGGCGTTTGATAACATCCTCTGAACTGAAATTATCACCGACATTGCCCATTGCCCGGTGGGAATGGAACTGTTTGCCGTCAAAGGAAACAACACCGGCGGCTTCCTGGCCACGGTGCTGAAGGGCATGGAGGCCCAGCGCGGTCAGCGCAGAAGCATCCTTCTGATTGATGATGCCGAAGACGCCGCATTCTTCGTGCGGCCGATCATCGTCGAAAGGGTGGGTGGTTAAAAGAGACATCCGCTTTCCTATCGATTCTGTTCGCTCTGGAACAGCCTGTCCATATCGCGGCGTTCCTCAGGGTTATACCCGCTTTCATCCTCCTCGTCCGGGGCTTTCGGGCTCGGAGAGGTCAGGTCGTCAAGAAGGCGCTGTTTCTGGCGATCAATCGCTTCATCGATCTGCTGTTGAATTTGCTGATCGATATTTTCCTTCACCTCGTCGGTTTTTTCTTCACCTTCGTCCCTGATCGATTGAGGAACAATGTCACGCAGCATTGCTGCCCCCTGTTTGACAAGTGGAATGGTTCGCGCCGAGACGATCCATTCTGGCTGTTCGTCTTCGGGCATGACCCAGGCGAGAAGAATATAAGCGAGGCAAACCAATAGAGCGCCTCTCACGAGGCCGAACAGGAAACCAAGGGAATGATCGATGGCCCCCAGGGCGCTTTTCTGAACAACGCTGGAGATGGAGTGGCTGATAAAGGTCAGAAATATCAGTGTAAAGACGAACAACGCGATACCGGCGGCGGCATCGGCAAGAATCGGAATATCGATCCATACACGGACATAAGGTTTGACATAGGAAAAACCATAAAGGGTGGCGAGCAGGGCACCGGCCCATCCGGCCACTGACAACAGTTCCCGCACCAGTCCGCGTGAATAGGCGAGGATTCCGGAAACCAGCAGAATTCCGATGATGGTCAGGTCTGTTGCGTTGGCGGGAAGATTTTCCATGATTATCGGGCCACCTCAAGACGGGAACGGGAATTCGACGCGCCGTCGCTCTGGGGCAGAGCATCGAAGAAACCGAGAAGGTCGTGAAGATTGCCAATTTGCCTTACCTCAAGAGGAAACGCCATCTTGCCCTTGGGTGATTTTTTCCCTCCGGTGACCGGAATAAGGGCCTCTGAAAACCCGAGCTTGGCTGCTTCTTTCAGCCGCGCATCGCTTTGGCCGACGGCCCGGACCTCACCAGACAGGCCTATTTCGCCGAAAATGACGGTCTCGGCGGGCAGGGGCTGAACCTTCAGCGACGAGACCAGTGCGGCGGCGGCGGCCAAATCAGCGGCGGGTTCGTTCACCCGAAGGCCGCCCGCAATATTGAGATAGATATCATGGTTGCCGAAAGCAAGGCCGCATCTGGCCTCAAGCACGGCTAAAATCATCGCCAGGCGTCCGCTATCCCAGCCAACAACGGCGCGGCGCGGTGTGCCGAGGTTGGACGGCGCAACCAGAGCCTGGATTTCAACAAGGATTGGCCGTGTGCCCTCAATTCCCGCAAAGACGGCAGAGCCGTGGGCACCGTCGGGTCGGTCGGCGATAAACAGGGCCGAGGGATTGGCGACACCATGGAGCCCGGTATTGGTCATCTCAAAAACCCCGATCTCGTCGGTGGGGCCGAATCGGTTTTTAACCGCGCGCAGGATACGAAACTGGTGACCGCGTTCGCCTTCGAAATAGAGAACCGTATCAACCATATGCTCTAATACTCTTGGACCGGCGATCTGGCCTTCCTTGGTCACATGGCCGACCAGGATCATCGTCAGCCCCTTGCGCTTGGCAAGGCGGATAAGTTCCGAGGCACAGGCCCGAACCTGGGTAACGGTTCCCGGCGCTGAATCCAGCGCATCAAGATACATGGTCTGGATTGAGTCGATAATCACCAGTCCAGGAGCATCCGGCTGATCGAGGGAGGAAAGAATGTCGCTCACATTGGTGGCGGCGGCCAGACTGACCGGCTCGGCTTTAAGGCCGAGGCGGTCGGCGCGCATGCGGATCTGGTCACAGGATTCTTCGCCCGAGATATAGGCGCATCTGGTTTCCCCGGCCAGGGCTGCTGCAACCTGAAGCAAAAGGGTGGACTTGCCGATTCCAGGGTCTCCGCCGACGAGCAGAGCCGAGCCGGGCACAAGGCCGCCGCCGCAGACCCGGTC
>JABJES010000222.1 GCA_018663165.1 Rhodospirillaceae bacterium | reverse complement strand
GTGAAAAAGGGATCGAAAACATGGTCGAGAACCTCCCTCGCCATTCCCTCTCCATTATCTTTCAGCGAGATGACAACCTGATTTTCTTCCGCCTCTTGGCTCTGGGGCTTTTCCCCGCTTACATTCTTTACCTCAACGGTGATGACACCACCTTTCGCCATGGCATCATGGGCATTACCGGCCAAATTTAACAAAGCGCCTTCCAATTCATGGGCATCGATAAACTGATCCCGGACATCATCGGCGACGACCGCTTTAATCTCATAGGTCTCGCCGAGCAAACGGGAAAGATTCTCAGTCGTTTTTTCGATCATCAGGCGAGGATTGATCCGTTGAGGAGAAAAAACGCGCTGGCGCGAATAGACCATCAGGTCGCGGGTCAGATTCTTGCCTCTCTGTGTCGACTCAAGAACCGCCTCAATAAGCTTTTTAAGATTTGGATCACCCTCAACTTCATCGCCAATCAATTCCAGATTTCCCTGAATACCCATCAGCATATTATTGAACTCATGGGCAACGCCGCCGGTGACCTGACCCATCACCTCAAGTTTCTGAGCCTGGCGGAGCCTTTCCTCCATCTCATTGCGTCTGGTGATATCCCGCACGGAAGCAAAATTATATTCTTCACCCTCAAACTCGATGAAGTTGACAACCACCTCAACCGGAAAAACCGTGCCGTCTTTCTTCTTGTGCGTGCTCTCGAACTGATAGGATTTTTCTTTCTTCAGCCTTGCCCAATGGGCCGGCCAGCCTTCCGCTGAGGCATGGGGGTCGATATCGGGAATCGTCATATTGAGGAGCTCTTCCCTTGCATAGCCAAGCCCCTTACAGGCGGCTTCATTGACATAGAAAAGCCGGGAATCCGAGGTCATTCCTAAAAATGAGTCCCGGGTATGATCGAGGGAAAAGAGGGTCAAGCGGAGCATTCTCTCGGCTTCTTCCCGCGCCGCCCTTTCCCGCAAGGCCTGAATGCCGAGGGAGATATTTTCCGCCACCTTCAACAAAAGGTCTCTTTCCTGGTCATCGAAGGCATCTGCCTCGGGCGCATAAAGGGCGTAAGTGGCGATAACTTCGCCATCAACAATCAGAGGCAGGGAGATGAGCGCGGCATAACCGTGCTTTTCAGCCAGCTCCCTCCAGGGCTCAAAATCGGGCTCTGCCTGAAGATTATTAAAGACGGCAGGTCGAGCAGTTTGGATCGCTCTCCATGCAGGAGGTTTTTTCTCCGCCTTCTCGTCCCAGGAAAGAGCGCCAATTTCTTTTATGTATTCTTCATCGCCGCCCCATTGGACAAGAGGGCGGATCGTTTTTCCAGGATCGTATTCGCGGGTGCCAACCCAGGCCAGCTGATAACCGCCTTCTTCCACCGCGACCCTGCAGGCCGCTTCAAGAAGTTTAAATTCATCATCGGCCTCAACAATCGTCTGGGCGCAATGGCCGAGCACTGTGAGCGCACGGTTGGCCCGACGCAAATCGTTTTCAGCCCGTTTACGCTGATTGATATCGCTGATCGACCCCGACATGCGCAGGGGCTTGCCGTCCGCGTCCCACTGGGCCTGTCCGCGCTCAAGAAACCATTTGTAATTCCCTGATTTCGTGCGCAGGCGCATTTCTTCTTCATAGGGGACCCGTTCCTCCAGATGGAGATGAATTGCCTCAAGCACCCGGGACTTGTCATCCGGGTGCAGAAGGTTGGCGAAAGTGGCGTATTTTTCGGGCAACTCCCCCGGCCCATAACCGAGAAGCTCACACCAGCGGTCCGAATGAAAACCCTCGCCCTTTCGAATGTCCCAGTCCCAGATGCCATCGGTTGAGCCCTTAACCGCGAGCTGGAACCGCTCTTCGCTTTGGCGGAGTCTTTCCAGAGTGTCTTTTTGACCGGTAATGTCGTGGGCAACGGCAAAATGGTATTCCTCGCCCTCAAAGTCGATAGTGTTAACCCTGATTTCGACCGGGAAAATTGAGCCGTCTTTACGTTTATGCCTGGTCTCGAATCGCGCTTTTCCGATTTTTGCGGATTCTCCCCAGCGCCTGTCCCATAGCGCCCTGTCGATACTGGGATCGATATCGAAAATAGAGAGGCTCTGCAACTCGTCCCGGCTGTATCGCAGACTCTCGCAGGCCGCCTCGTTGACATAGACAACCCGCGCGTCCCGACTCGAAATGAAGAACGGCTCGCTGGTATGGTCCAGCGAGAACTGGGCCAGTTTCAAGGCCTTATCAGTCCCAAAAGATTTTTTCACGGTGTTCCCCGTCCCTCATCCGCGACCATAACCCCTGGACACGGCCCCCGTTGCGCCCTTGAATCCCCCCCCAGGACAAGAAAACGCAATCAAGACTTAGTATAAACCTTACAACCTTTGCAAGATTTTTTCCCTTCCCCCTGCAGCCAATATGATTCCATACTTCCGGCCAAATTAAATTGACCCAAATCATTGGGCCAAATAATCGGGGAGGAGAAACAGATGAGCACTATTTTAAAAGAGGTTCTTTCGGCCAACGACTCTTATGCTCGGGATTTCGGTGACAAGGCCGAATTGGCGATGCCGCCGGGACGTCATTTTGCCATTCTCACCTGCATGGACGCACGGCTCGATCCGGCTAAATATGCCGGACTGGCCGAGGGCGACGCCCATGTCATCCGCAACGCCGGGGGGCGGGCCAGTGACGACGCCATTCGTTCGCTGGTCATTTCCCACAAATTACTCGGCACCAATGAATGGTTCGTCATTCACCATACGGATTGCGGCATGGAGACCTTTACCGACGACATCATGCGCGATCTGCTTGCCGGCAGCCTGAAAACCGCCACTGTCGATGAAAACGGCTGGCGCAACACCGACAAGGGGCCAGGCTCAAAAGAGGGCGACTATATCGACTGGCTAACGATCAGTGACAATGCGAAAAGCGTAATTGCCGACGTTACCCGTATCCGCAACCATCCGCTGGTCCCCGCCTCGGTCCCCGTCTATGGGTACATCTATGACGTAAAAACCGGGAAACTGGTCGAAATTCCCGAGGCGAGTGCTGCGGGCAAAGCCGCGTAAGGGAAACCCGCCGCCTTTGATTTAGCCTTAAGCGCCGGAAAAGCCTTAACCGCAAAAAGAAAGATGCCCCATGAAGCTAAAACTTATTTTACCCGCCCTTTTCGTTCTGCTCATCGCTTTGGGGGGATATTCCTTTTGGGAATTATCCGGGAGGCCTGGGACAAGCGATTTATCGCAGGGAAAAGAATATGAACGCCATGTGCCGGAGAACACCCGGACACTGGTCCCCCAAAGCCAATATGATGCCATCACCAGCGCCCTGGGCAAACCCGGTAAGGGCGAGGATAAGCTGGACCCGGACACCATCCACCAGATCGCCGCTTCACCCTGCGGCCCGTCCCTTAACTATCTGATTACCCAGTTCAGAACCAACCCGGCCGTTCCACAGGCTTTAGAGGCTGTGCGCAAGGGATTGCAGGCCCCCCCGACGGGCTATTTTGACGCCACAGGCGCGCCTTTAAAAAATCCCTGGCGGGCAAAAACCGCCACCGAATTACGGAACAGAATGGTCAAGACCTTTCTGTCCTGGTGCGTCTTTCTCCCCGAGATCAGCGGAACCTCTGACAACGGCCTGAAATACATTCTCGATTTTGCCTGGTTCTACTATCAGAACGAGGCCGGCCAGGATTTTGTGCAGGGCATAAACCCCCTCAACCTCGCCGAACCCTTACCCACGGGCTGGAAATTCACCAAAGATTTCAGCGTTCAGAGAGGGGCCTATATGGACAGCCCCGCCTCAACGGCGATGGTCGCACAGTGGGCGAATGATCCCCGCATCGAGATAGAGGACTACCAGAAACAGAATTCCGCTGATTACAAATCCTGGAACAATTTCTTTGCCCGCGAGCTGACCGTCGATGACGCCAATCAGACGATCCCGAGCCGCCCGGCCACCATGCCACTCGACCAGTATCCAGAGCGCGATTATATCGTCGTCTCACCGACGGACTGCATTATGAATCCACTGGTTCAGGTTTTAAGCGGGGCCAGAACGGCGGAAAGAAAGATTGTCGAGAATCCCCTGCAGTACAACACCGTGCTCGACGTTAAGGGCATTCCCTTAAGTCTGGCCCAGTTGTTGGAGGGCGTACCGCAAGAGTACAGAGACAAGTTCGTCGGTGGCTCGGGGCAATCCTGTGTGTTGATGCCCAATACCTATCATCATTACCACGCCCCGGTGAACGGCACCGTCGTCCACGCCGCAGTTATCCAGAGCAATACCTATGGCTATCTGGACTTTCCAAATTGGGCGCCTCTAAGCGGCAATGTGGGGCAACCGGGAACCGATTTCAGCCAGTTCCAGAACTTTCAGCGCGGCGTTGTCATTATCGAAGTCAAATATGCCGGCCTCCAGGGGAAGGAAATAACCGGCTATGTGGCGTCCATTCCCGTCGGCCTGGATACCATCGGCTCGGTCACCCTGAACAAAGAAATCGTGCCGGGCAAGGTGGTCAAACGCGGCTTCACGGAGATCGGTAATTTCTATTACGGCGGCTCCCTGAATATCCTGCTCTATTCCAAGGGGCTGGCTGGCAACCCCGTGCAAACCCGCATGGGCAACCTGATCAATTTGTTCAACGTCGGAACGTCACCTTAAAGGCAATACCCCAGCTTAGTCGCCGTCGGCAAGCGCGCTGGTCAAATCGGCATCGGTCAGGTCTGCCTTTGAAATCTTGGCGTTGGAAAGATTAGCGCCTCTTAAGTTAGCCTTGCGGAGCTTTGCGCCCTTGAGGTTGGCGCCACTAAGATTGGCATCGACGAAATTACTCGGCCATGACTGGGCAATGGCCTTGCCGTCCTTGTCAGTTGCCTTCTTGCGGGAACCGTCACGGTCAAGGATTTCCTTCGGAGAGGCATCTATATTTCGCAAGTTTGCCTTGGTCAGGTCGGCATTGGCAAAATTGGCGCCACACATAAATGCACTCATCAAATTGGCCCCACTGAGATCGGCACCCTCAAGACTAGCCATATTCAGGTCCATGCCCGCCAGATTGGCACCCTTGAAATTGACGCCCTTCAATGACGCCCCGCTCAGGTTAAACCCCCGGAAATCAACATAACTGAAATCGGCCTCGTCGAGTTCGGCCCGATGGCCATGGGCCCCAAAGGATGAAATCCAGAGCGCATGCTGACGCAGAATTTCCCTGATATCGACTTCCAGCGAAGCCATTTCGCGCACGGTCTTCGCACCCTCGGTGTTCGAGTGGCTCAAATCAACCCCATCAAGATTGGCCGAGGCCAGATCGGCATTCTTGAAGCTTGCGCCTCTGACGTCGGCGCCCTCCAGATTGGCACCACATAAATCAACACCATCCAGG
>JABJES010000087.1 GCA_018663165.1 Rhodospirillaceae bacterium | reverse complement strand
CTTCACCGACAGTATTCAATTCTCAGGAAAAGCCCCTAATCGGTGGCATAGGCGAGGCTGCCAAAGAGCCAGGTAAAGGCGATCAGATTGTTGGTCGCATGGAGAAGAATGGCCGGATAAATCGAGCCCGAGCGCTCATACAGCCAGGCCAGCACCAGACCGAGGATGAAAATCTCCGGCATCACCGCCGGGATGACATGGACGGCGGCGAACACTGCCGCACTTGCGATCATGCTGATCTGCACATTCCAGTGCCGCCGCATCCAGGCGAAGATCACCCCGCGAAAGAGGATTTCCTCACAAAAAGGCGCCACCAGACCGCCGATCAGGCCAATGCCCAGGGCGCTCGTCCAGGTAAAGCCGTAAGGGGCGTAAAGATCCATCAGGAGCTGGTTGAAGGAAACATTCCATTGGCCCTCGATCAGGGCCTCGATCCCGATGGACACGGGCAGCCATAAAACGGCAATGGCCAAGGCCAGCTTCAGCCATTTGGCTTCTGCCAGACGCAGGCCCAGGGCCGACCAGGGAAGCTTTTGCAGACGGATCAACACCAGATAGACGGCCAGGGCAAAGGCAGTGTTCTGGGCCAGAAGCAGGGCGAGGATGCCCCGCTCGGTAAACATCGGGCCGTTCATATCCATATCTGGGGCGGCGTTGGCGTCGAAGAAAAAAACCAGCAGGCCCAGCCCGGCACCCAGGGACAGGATGACGAGGCTGATGACAATAAGGCTCCAGACATTAATCTCCGGCGCAATCAGGGGCCGCAGGGATTTTTCGGGAGATGTCTTTGTGGGATCAGGATCAATGGGAAGAGGGGGAGAAATCATCAGCCATTGTCACTCAATATATCGTCTTGCGTCATCTCAATCCCCAGTTTCAGCGCCGCTTCGACGGTGGAAAGGCGGATTTGATCCCGGTTGCCGGGGAAAACCTCCTCAATCTGGCGGGTCTCAACGGCTTTTCCCTTGCGCCGGGCGGCCGCTATATGAACCAGACCGACTGGCTTTTCAGTCGTGCCGCCGCCGGGGCCAGCAATACCGGTAATGGCCAGGGCCAGATCGGCTTTTGCCGCTTTTAACGCCCCTGTCGCCATGGCCAGGGCAACCGGTGCGCTGACCGCGCCATGGGTTTTCAAAAGATCAATATCAACGCCCAGCATCTCAACCTTGGCATCGTTGTGATAGGTGACAAACCCACGGTCGAAAACCACCGACGCGCCGGGCACCGAGGTCAGGCAGGCGGCGAGCAATCCGCCGGTGCAGGATTCAGCACAGGTGACATGCCAGCCACGCCGTTGCAGGGTTTCGACGAGTCGTTTTCCTGATTTATGTAAGTTATCAGAAAGCACTGATAAACCACTGATATACGAAGAAATAAATAGAAAGGCATATAGCTGCAAAAATGCCGGCAACAATGTCGTCGACCATGATCCCCAGCCCCCCTTTGATCCGCGCTTCACAGAGCGAGATGGGCCAGGGCTTGAGGATATCAAAAAGCCGGAAGAGAACAAAACCAACGAAATAGAGCATCAGATCCGGCGGCACGACGCAGAGTGTCAGCGCCTGTCCCGCCACCTCGTCGATGACCACCATGCCGGGGTCGGCGCCCTCGTCGCCGATTTCCTGGACCATTACATTGGATGCCCATAGACCGGCTGCAAAGGCAGTGATGACGAAGATCAAAAGGCCGTTCAACCCGAAATCGCGCATGATCAACCAGGCGCAGGGCAGGGTGGCCAGTGAGGCCAGAGTGCCGGGAAATTTGCTGATTAATCCGGTGCCAAACCAGGTGGCGATCAACGCGGCGGGGTGTGAGAAAGGCAGGCTTTCCGGCAGTTTTGGCGGGGATTTTTTTGATACGTTCATGATCGGGGCCTTGTGAGCCGGTTATTTGCCACTTGCAGGACCCAGAGCAGGCAGGGTTAAGGTCGCCGTCGCCTGGGCGGCAATGCCTTCGCCCCGGCCGGTAAATCCGAGTCCTTCTGTGGTTGTCGCCTTAACACTGACGCGCGCCGGGTCAATCTGTAAGATTTCGGCCGTCCGCGCGATCATGGCGGCGCGATGGGGGCCGAGCTTGGGGGCTTCGCAGATCACGGTAAGATCAAGGCCGATGATTTGGCCGCCGCCTTCAGACACCAGCTTACCGGCATGGTTGAGGAAAATATCCGAGGATGCGCCTTTCCATTTGGCCTCACTGGGCGGGAAATGATGGCCGATATCCCCCGCGCCGAGCGCGCCGAGAATGGCATCGGTAAGGGCGTGGAGCGCTACATCGGCATCGGAATGGCCAGCCAGCTTTGCGTTATGGGGTATTTTAACGCCGCACAGTGTAACTCCGTCACCGGCCTCGAAACGGTGTACGTCAAAGCCGGTACCAACCCGGATTTCCCGGTTGCCGGTCATCTCCATCATCATTCTTTCTCCTCTGGCCAAATCGCCAGCGCTGGTGATTTTGAAATTATCCTCATTCCCCATGACCAGGGCAACCGGCAGTCCAGCCTGTTCGGCGACTGCCGCATCGTCGGTCAGCTCCAACCCGTCGGCGGCGGCCCGGTGGGCGGCAAGAATTTCGGCATATCTGAACCCTTGAGGGGTTTGCGCCCGCCACAAAGATGTGCGGTCAACGGTTTTGGTGATACAGCCCTCCTGTCCACGCTTTAATGTGTCGTTGACCGGCATTGCGGCAATAGCACCGGGCATTTCATCGAGGGCCTCAAGCACATGGTCGATGCTCAAAGCATTGAGAAAGGGCCGCGCCCCGTCGTGGATCAGCACCTTGTCAGGGGGGTGAGAGGACAGGCTTTCAAGCCCGTTGCGCACCGAATCCTGACGCCGGGCACCGCCTTCGACCGGAGGCTCCAATTCAAGTCCCTCTACTGCCGCCTCATAAAGCGCCAAATCATCGAAATTAATCACCGCAGTGACGGTGGAAATATCCGGGTGGTTGAGAAGGGCGCGGGCGGTCAGCCGCAGAATCGGTTCGCCCCCCAGGGTCAGATATTGCTTGGGAATATCGCTTTCCATGCGGTGGCCACGGCCGGCGGCGACGATGATGGCGGCAGAACGGGACATCAGGTGGTGGCGCTCCTCGATTTAGCGTTACGAATGGCGGAAACCCTAGACTGCGGCGCGCGCTGTGCCAAGAGGGAAAGGCCAGGCGGCAAACAGGCGGCAAACAGCCAAGACGACGGGCTTAATTCCCATCCTCCAG
>JABJES010000189.1 GCA_018663165.1 Rhodospirillaceae bacterium | reverse complement strand
TGATCATCAATGTTGGCCATGACGTGATCGAGAAGCCGCCGTTTTTCATGCAGGTTGGTGGTACCGAGGTGATCCACATTTCCATGAATACCGCGGAAGTGGATCCGGTTTATTTCCCGCAACTCGAGGTAATCGGCGATATCGGGAACGCCATCTGGCAGCTCAAGAATGGCGCCAGGAAAAAAGAGGAATCGAACTGGAATTTCAGCCGCATGATGGAGGTCAAACTCCACGGCGACGCCCAGATCCTTGAAGGCCAGGACGATATGCGGTTCCCGATTTACCCGCAGCATCTGGTATCGCAAGTCCGGACGGCGATGCCCGATGACGGCATGATCTGCCTGGATAACGGGGTCTATAAGATCTGGTTCGCCCGGAACTATGCGGCGCACGAGCCTAACACGGTGCTGTTGGACAACGCGCTGGCCACGATGGGCGCGGGCCTTCCCTCGGCGATGGCGGCGCGGTTGGTCTATCCGGAACGCAAGGTCATGGCGATCTGCGGCGATGGCGGCTTCATGATGAATTGCCAGGAGATGGAAACTGCCGTTCGTTTGGGCCTCAATCTCGTTATCATGGTTCTGCGCGACGATGCTTACGGTATGATTCGTTGGAAGCAGAACGCCCATGGCCTGAAGCCCTACAGCCTCCAGTTCGGCAATCCGGATTTCGTCACCTTTGCGGAAAGTTTCGGCGCCAAAGGGCACTGTTTGGCCGCCACGGATGATCTGGTTCCGCTTCTCGATGCCTGTTTTGATGCGAAGGGCGTGCATCTGGTCGAGGTGCCGGTGGATTACTCGGAAAATGAAAAGGTTCTGACCGACGAATTACGGCAAAAAACCGGCCTTTTATAGGGCCAGCGTCAGAGCGGGCCGCCATGTGTCGGCAGGATGATCTATAAAATGAGTATTCTGCGGCCTGATGGAGCGGCTTGGGTGATGCTGGGGTGATGCTGCCCAGACACGGTGCGCCGCAACAAAATCGTTGCCCCGGATGGCCGAAAGGCAGTAGTTATTGGGCCCTCAAAGGGTTAACGTGATGAAATTCATCCATTATTAACCATATACATGCTGTGATATGTGATTCCCTTCGGGGCCAGGACAGACACAAGAGAAAACGGGCTGGAATGATGAAAGCCGTTGATAAATTTGAAAATTCGACCGCCATGGAAGCCATCTTCCGTGTCGGTTCCGTCTGTCCGTTTGGGCCCCTGTTTTTTGCCCCTCTCTTTAACATTCTGCTTTGCGATGACGTGGCTCTTCGACTTAGGAGCCTCTGAACGTGACCGTTGTTTTTTTCGACGGCTGTTCAGAGGGTAGGTCGATTTCGATGATGAAAACGTCATTTGCAAAGGATTCCTGAATTATGAGTACCAAGACAGACAAAAATCGGGTCGTTATTTTCGACACCACCTTGCGCGACGGGGAACAATCACCCGGCGCTTCGATGAATCTTGAGGAAAAGGTGCGCATTGCCACCGTTCTTGAGGAAATGGGTGTCGACGTGATCGAGGCTGGCTTTCCGATCGCTTCGGAAGGTGATTTCGAAGCCGTTCGGGCGATTGCCGGAAAGATTAAAGAATCGACGATTTGCGGCCTTGCCCGCGCCACTAGCCAGGACATTGACCGTGCCGCAGAAGCGTTGAAACCGGCGGCGCGTAAGCGGATTCATACCTTCATCGCCACCAGCCCCCTGCATATGGAACATAAGCTCAAGATGGGCCCCAATTCCGTCTTGGAAGCGGTTCATGACAGCGTGACCAGGGCCCGGGGCTATACCGACGATGTGGAATGGAGCGCCGAGGACGCGACCCGCAGCGAGACGGACTTTCTCTGTCGCTGTGTTGAGATTGCGATTAACGCCGGGGCGACGACGATCAACATTCCAGACACCGTTGGCTATGCCTTGCCGGAAGAGTTCGGAGCCTTGATCGCACTGTTGCGGAATAAGGTGCCAAACATCGATAAGGCTGTCATTTCGGTGCATTGCCACAATGATCTCGGTTTGGGCGTGGCCAATTCCCTCTCGGCGGTGCGTAACGGTGCCCGGCAGGTGGAGTGTACCGTCAACGGGCTCGGCGAACGGGCTGGTAATGCGGCCATGGAAGAGCTTGTCATGGCGATGCGGACACGCAACGATTTGATGCCCTATCACACCGGGATCAAAACCGAACTGATCACCCGCGCCTCGCATTTGGTCTCGACAGTGACTGGTTTCGTGGTTCAGCCCAACAAGGCGATTGTCGGTGCGAATGCCTTTGCCCATGAATCGGGCATTCACCAGGACGGTATGCTCAAACATGCTGGCACCTATGAGATTATGAGCCCGGAATCGATTGGCCTGACCGAGTCTAAAATTGTGCTCGGCAAGCATTCCGGGCGCCATGCCTTTACCACTAAGGTTAAGGAAATGGGGCTGGATCTCGATGACGAGGCAATTGAAGACGTTTTCCGCCGTTTCAAGGATCTGGCTGATAAGAAAAAAGAAGTTTTCGAGGAAGACCTCGTTGCGCTGATCGACGACCGGATTGTACGCGGTAGCGATCGCATCAAATTTGTCTCGTTGCAGGTCGTTTGCGGTTCAAAAGGACCGCAAAAAGCCGATCTCGAACTCAAGGTCGACGGCGAAACGATTACGACTTCCGCCCAGGGAGACGGTCCGGTGGATGCGACATTCGCCGCCATCCGGAATCTCTTTCCTCATGAGGCGACGCTCCAGCTCTATCAGGTTCATGCGGTCACCAAAGGCACTGACGCTCAGGCCGAGGTAACGGTGAGACTTGAGGAAAAGGGTCGTACGGTGAATGGGCAGGGTGCTGATGTCGATACTATGGTGGCTTCGGCCCGCGCCTATGTGAATGCACTTAATAAGCTGATTGTCAAAAGGGGGAAGTCGGCACCAGCCGCGCTTTCAGCCTGAGGTATGGCTTCTTGCCGGTTGCGTTATGCGTCGGCAGTTGACGGGACTTAAAGAAACAAAAGGATAAGGTTCGATTATGTTATCAAGATTACTCGGTTTGCTGTCCGCCGATATGGCGATTGATCTCGGCACGGCCAATACCCTGGTCTATGTCAAAGGACAAGGGATTGTCCTTAACGAGCCCTCGGTGGTCGCTATTGCCGAACATAAGGGCAAGAAAAAGGTTCTCGCCGTCGGTGACGAGGCCAAGATGATGTTGGGTCGCACGCCCGGTAACATCCAGGCGATCCGGCCTCTTCGAGACGGCGTTATCGCCGATTTCGATGTTGCCGAGGAAATGATCAAGCACTTTATTCGCAAGGTGCATAACCGGCGTAGTTTTGCCAGTCCTCAGGTTATCGTCTGTGTGCCATCGGGCTCCACTGCGGTTGAACGTCGCGCCATTCAGGAATCGGCGGAAGCCGCAGGTGCACGACGAGTGTTTCTGATTGAGGAACCGATGGCTGCGGCAATCGGTGCCGGTCTTCCGGTGACCGAACCTACCGGCTCGATGGTCGTCGATATTGGCGGCGGCACGACTGAGGTGGCGGTTCTTTCGCTTGGCGGGATTGTTTATTCCCGCTCCGTCCGGGTCGGTGGTGACAAGATGGACGAGGCTGTAATCGCCTATATCCGTCGTCACCATAACCTTCTCGTTGGTGAGTCCAGCGCTGAGCGTATCAAGAAGGATATAGGCACCGCTTCACCACCCGAGAGTGGGGAGGGCTCGAAAATTGAGATCAAGGGCCGTGACCTGATGAATGGTGTGCCCAAGGAACTGATTATCAGCCAGCGTCAGATCGCCGAGGCGTTGGCCGAACCCGTTGGTGCCATCATTGAGGCTGTTAAGGTGGCTCTTGAGCACACGGCACCTGAACTGGCCGCTGATATCGTCGATAAGGGTATTGTCCTTACCGGTGGTGGTGCGCTTCTTGGTAATCTTGACTTTGTTCTTCGTAAAGCCACGGGCCTGCCGGTTTCGATTGCCGAAGATCCGCTTTCCTGCGTTGCTCAGGGAACCGGCCGCTGCCTGGAAGAAATGAAGACCTTGAAGAGCGTTTTGATCAATATGTATTGATTTTTGCAAGGTAAAAGCAGGGTAAAACATATCGAGATTTTACAGAGACTCACTTTTTATGTTTTAATAAACGTCAAAGATCGTTTGGTGAATGTTTGGGAAGAATCAGAGTGTTATGGGGGTTCTCGTATTCTTCATCATAATTCCGGAAGACTAAGGTAAGGCATGCTTAGAAACCACGCCAACTCAATGTTGAGAATAACCACCCCGTTTCGGGTGCTTGTTCAGCGGTTTGCTCTCCTCGTCCTTATTGGCGGCTCTTTTGCCCTGATGTTTCTGGAAA
Organism: Rhodospirillaceae bacterium; assembly: GCA_018663165.1. Taxonomy (GTDB): domain Bacteria; phylum Pseudomonadota; class Alphaproteobacteria; order UBA11136; family UBA11136; genus JABJES01. The sequence continues at coordinate 11,822 of JABJES010000189.1, read as the reverse complement.
AGGCCGAAGTGGCGATAGTCGAGCAAGTCCGCATTTCCGTTACTGATGCGGTTGCCCCCATACTCGATGCGGTTTCACGTCCGGCGGCCACTCTTGCCCGCGTCATTGGTGACGTTCGCGGTTATGTCGATCTTCGCCAACAGAACGTTTTGATTGTGGAAGAGAATTTAAAGCTCAAGCGTTGGCATAATCTTGCCTTGCATCTTGAGGCGGAAAATAGAGAGCTTCGGAATCTTCTCAACCTGCTCCCCAGTTCGGCGCTGAGTTATATTTCAGCGCGGGTTATATCCGATTCCGGGAATGCCTTTGTGCGCAGTGTTCTGATTAATGCCGGCAGACAGGATGGAATCAAGAAGGGCCAGGTGGCAATTACCGGCGATGGTCTTGTTGGTCGTGTCGGACAGGTGGGGGGCCGGGCATCCAGGGTTCTTCTGCTTACCGATCTTAACTCCCGAATTCCTGTGGTTACCGAAACCTCTCGTCAAAGAGCTATTCTGTCCGGGGACAATACGGATAAGCCATTTCTTTTGCATCTGCCCGATGGAGTAAAAATATCCGCCGGTGAGAGAGTCGTTACCTCTGGCCATGGCGGCGCTTTTCCGCCGGGTATTCCGGTTGGTCGCGTGCTGCCGGTAGAAGACGGGGAATTTCGAATTCAGGCCTATGTTAATCAAAACAGGCTGGAGTTTGTTCGGGTGATGGAATTTGGGCTTATAGGTATTCTTCCGGAATCTTCCACCCGACCTTTGGGCGAGTAGGCCTCTCTTGTCCCTGTGGCACAGACTTGACTTTATCGCGCGTAATCTGTCGCCCTTTGCGATAACGCTTTTCCTCGTCGTATTGAGTGTTGTTCCGACGCATATTCCAGGGTTTGGCACGATTGTCCCCGCGCTTTCTCTTATGGCTGTTTATTACTGGTCCATTTTCCGTCCTGATCTCATTCCGGCATGGACTGTTTTTCTTGTCGGTCTGTTTCAGGATATTCTGGTCTCGACTCCGTTGGGTCTGCACGCCCTTATTTTGTTGCTTGTCCGGGCGACGGTTGTCTCACGGCGCCGATTTTTTATGGGCAACTCGTTTTTCATCATGTGGGGCGGGTTTATGCTGGTTGCCGCCGGTGCTCTGGCAATTGGATGGGAAGTTCTCTCCCTTCTGAACCTGACCATGATTAACCCCAGCTCTCTGGCTTTCCAGTATTTTCTTACGGTTGGTCTTTTCCCCTGTTTCACTTGGTTGTTTATCCGCGTGCAGCAGGCTTTTCTCCCTCAGGCGTGATATGCAGAGCGATCTCGGTCAATCGAAAACATTTTCGCGGCGCACCATTCTTCTTGGTGGCGGACAGTTCATATTGTTTTCTGCTCTTGCCGGTCGCATGTATTACCTTCAGGTTCTCGAATCGGATCGTTATGCCATGCTGGCGGACGAGAACCGGATCAGTCTCCGCCTGCTGCCGCCACCTCGGGGGCGCATTCTTGACCGTTACGGTGTTCCGCTGGCGGTTAATCAACTTAATTATCGTGCCGTTATCGTGCCTGAACAGGTCAGGGACCTGGAGTCGACTCTTGATGCATTGAATGGCCTTATTCCTCTCAGCGAGAGAGACCGTCGGCGTGTTCGACGCGAAATTGGCCGTAAGCGCAGATTTTTACCTGTTACCGTCCGCGATAATCTGAGCTGGGAGGATGTTTCCCGGATTGAGGTCAATGCGCCGGATCTTCCTGGTGTGGCAATCGATGTTGGCCAGAGCCGTAGTTATCCCTTCGGTGGCGATGCAGGGCATGTGGTCGGCTATGTGGCGCCTGTCTCGCCTGAAGAGCAGGGGCGGAAAGATCCCTTGCTCGAACTGCCGGATTTCCGCATTGGAAAAAGTGGGGTTGAGAAGAATTATGATCTCGATCTTCGCGGCTCGGCGGGAACCAGTCAAATTGAAGTGAACGCTCTGGGCCGGGTTATCCGTGAATTGGAGCGGGAAGAGGGCCAGCCTGGCCATGAAATCGTGCTTTCAATCGACGCCGAACTCCAGCGATATGTGACAAGCCGTCTGAAGGGTGAAAGCGCTTCGGTCGTTGTCATGGATGCCTATAGCGGGGAAATTCTGGCGCTTGTTTCTTCTCCTGGGTTTGATCCCAACGCCTTTAACAAGGGCTTAAGCGAATCGGACTGGCAAGAGCTGATAACCAACGTCAAGAGTCCTCTCACCAATAAGGCGCATTCGGGTCAGTATGCGCCGGGTTCTACCTTCAAGATGGTGGTGGCGCTGGCCGCCTTGGAAGACGGCATCGTAACGCCGGAGCAGCGTTTCTTTTGCCCAGGCTATGTTGAGTTGGGAGACAGCAAGTTTCACTGCTGGAAAAAGGATGGTCATGGTTATGTCGATATGGTCGGAGGACTGGAACATTCCTGTGATGTCTATTTTTATGAGCTCTCTCGGCGCACCGGGATCGATCGTATTGCGGAGATGGCGCAACGGCTTGGCTTTGGGGCGTCTTCGGGGATTGATCTGCCGAATGGACGAGACGGGCTTGTGCCTAGCCGGGCCTGGAAAGAGGCGGTAATTGGCGGAAGCTGGCAGCAGGGCGAGACTCTTCTGACCGGTATCGGCCAAGGATATGTTCTGGCAACGCCGCTTCAACTGGCAGTTATGATCGCCCGTCTGGTCAATGGTGGTCGAGAAGTTAAGCCACACCTTACCCTGGATAGCATTAGCGACGGCCAGTCAAAAGACCGCTTGACGACGGACCTTCCGGATCTCGGCTTTTCACCAGAGGCACTTTCTATTCTAAAGCAAGGGATGGATGCGGTGAGCAATTCTCCCAGAGGCACTGCGTACAGGTCGCGTATCCATTCCAAGGGGATGGAGATGGGGGGTAAAACCGGCACCGCTCAGGTTCGGCGAATTAGTAAAAGTGAGCGCCTTCAGGGCGTGCGTAAAAACGAGGAAATTCCCTGGAAGGAACGTGATCATGCTCTTTTTGTCGGCTATGCGCCGGTGGATGATCCACGTTTTGTTATCTCTGTTGTTGTTGAGCATGGGGGCAGCGGTTCCAAGATTGCGGCGCCAATCGCTCGCGATGTGATGACGATGACCCAGCGCCGGGCGCAAAAAATTACCCCCGTGTCCATTGCGGGGAAATAGATCATGAGTATGATCGGGCAGCATAATGAATCCGCAGATATGCGATTGATGGAAAAGATCTGGCATATCAGTTGGTTGATGGTGCTTTTGATCTGCCTTGTGGCAATGATCGGGTTTGCCATGCTGTTTTCGGCTGCCAATGGCAGCCTTGACCCCTGGGCCGAGCGTCAGATGATTCGTTTTGGGATTGGTCTTGGCCTGCTTATCGTCGTTGCCTTGATTGATCTGCGATTCTGGATGCGTAATGCCTATCTCATTTATGGGCTGGCGCTGGTTCTTCTTGTGTCGGTTGAGGTTCTCGGCACGATCGGCATGGGGGCGCAACGGTGGATTGATGTCGGGTTTTTTCAGTTCCAGCCTTCCGAGCTCATGAAAGTGGCGTTGGTTCTGGCTTTGGCGCGTTATTTTCACGGCCTCAACCATGAAGAGGTGACTGGCTTCAGGGTGCTTCTTCTTCCTCTGTTGATGATTTTAATCCCCGCCGCCCTGGTCCTGCGCCAGCCTGATCTCGGCACGGCCGTTCTGTTGGTTATTGGTGGCGGGAGTGTTTTCTTTCTTGCCGGTGCACGGTTGTGGCTGTTCGGCCTTCTTTTTGTTGGTGGGCTTGGCGCCCTACCGGTTGCCTGGCAGTTCTTGCGGGATTATCAAAAACAGCGTGTGCTTGTCTTTCTAAACCCTGAGTCCGATCCTCTGGGCGGCGGCTATCACATCATGCAGTCAAAGATCGCGCTGGGTTCGGGGGGGCTTTTCGGTAAGGGGTTTCTTCAAGGCTCGCAAAGCCACCTCAATTTTCTCCCCGAAAAGCAGACTGATTTTATCTTTACGATGCTGGCTGAAGAATTCGGGATTGCCGGGGGGCTGGGGCTTCTCACCCTTTATCTGGCGATTATCATTTTGGGCTTTGTCATTGCCCTGCGCTCGCGCAATCAATTCGGGCGGCTGGTTGCGTTGGGGCTGACAACGACGTTTTTCCTCTATGTTTTCATTAATATCGCCATGGTTATGGGGTTGATCCCGGTTGTCGGCGTGCCTTTGCCCCTTGTGTCTTATGGCGGCACGGCGATGCTGAGCCTGATGTTTTCTTTCGGCATCATCATGAGCGTATGTGTGCACAGGGATATGAAAATTGGCCGGCGCTGGGTTTCCCATGCAGATTGACGTGAGTTGGCGGGGCTTTCCTGGCTTTTCCGGCTTCTGAACCTCGACAAAATGTGAGGGGGGTGCTATATGCCCGTTTCCTCTTTTGGGCCGTTAGCTCAGTTGGTAGAGCGGGTGACTCTTAATCACTAGGTCGTAGGTTCGAGCCCTACACGGCCCACCAATAAAGGCCTTGGTTTCATATATGAAATCAGGGCCTTTCTCGTTTCAGGCCAAGGCTGTTTCACACTTTTGGCTGCTTTTTCACTGCGCGCCGACAATCCATCAGCTAATTAATAATGCTGCAATTATGACGGACAGGATAAAAGAAACGCTTTTCCAGAAAAGCACTGGATTGCGTTCCGCCAGTGGGGGGGCCGTCTTATTTAGAAACGCTTTGTTTGGATGGCGCAGATCAAATATAAACTCGGATAATTCTTCATAGCGCTTTTGAGGGTTTGGATGTACTGCCTTCTTAATTACATCATCAATCCAGGCTGGAATCTCGCGATCATCATTAAGCACGGAAATATATTTTAATTTATTTTGTGCAGATATTGTTCTCGCTTTCGATACGTGAGTTCCATAAGGCAACTTGCCAGTTGCGAGCATTTGATACGTAATAATCCCTAAAGAAAACATATCTGAGTGCGATGAGCCGCTATGACCCAGAAAATATTCTGGCGCTGTGTATTGGGCTGTGCCGAGCAGATTATTTCGCTCTGTGGGTGTTGTTATTTCTATAATGCCGGCAACTTTTGTTGAGCCAAAATCAATGATCTTTACCGTGCCGGTGCTGTCGATCATGATATTGTCCGGCCTTAGGTCCTGATGCAGCATTTCAAGCCGGTGAAAAGCAAGTAACCCTTTAGCTATTTGCTCAACGATCTCACGCACTGTTTCCATCTCTGGTTTCGGATTATCTATCATCCACTGAGTCAATGTCTGGCCGTCAATGAATTCCGTGACGATATATAGATAATTATATTTTCTGGATTGCAGGTAAGGCTTTAGTACATACGGACTATCTATGCGCCGGGCGATCCACTCCTCCATTAGAAACCGTTCCAGATAAGCCGGATCACCCTGCAGGTCGATTGATGGTGTTTTTATGATGACTTGAGTGTTTGTTTCACTTTCCGTAGCCAGATAAACATGGCTACGGCTACTGGCATGCACCTCTCTGATGATTGTGTGACCATCAAAATCCATTCGAGCTTCCAATATAGGTGGAAACGGTAGCTCGGTTAATTTCTGATAAATCTCATTGGCATCCTGGCTGGGCAACTCATCGACCCTGACAATCTGGGTTGTAAGGTTATCGGTGCTGCCTTGTTCGTATGCCTTGTCTGAAATAACTTTGGCGGCGGCATCCAGATCATCTGCATGTTCACTGATGGCATTAATTATGAAATCAGGGGTGGCATATTCATACACACCGTCTGTAACGAATAGAAAAATATCACTCGTTTCTATCTGCAGGGCAGCATAATCTAATTCAAGCTGAGGGCTGATGCCTAAAGCGCGGCTAAGATAGCTTTTATCCTGAGAAACCCAATGTCGATGATCGTTGGTCAATTGTTCCAGTTTATTATTACGCAATTTATAGATTCGTGTGTCACCCACATGAAACAGATGTGCCGTTGTAGACTTGATAACCATGGCGCTTAATGTGCACACATAGCCTCTGTCTCTATCATAACGGTAATCGCTTTTCTGGGACTGTGAATGTAGCCAGGAGTTAGTTGCGGTCAGAACTTGCTGTGCGGACTTCTTTACAGACCAGGCTTCTGACGTGCAAAAATAATCATCCAAAAAACCTCTAACGCTGGCTTCACTGGCAATTTGACTTACATCACTACTGCTGATTCCATCAGCCAGGGCAATGGCAATCCCTTTTGAAGTTAAAAGTGGTTCTTCGGGTATATAAACGCCGTGAAAATCCTGATTAATTTCCTTCCGGCCTTTATCAGAATATTGCCCTGTGGATATGTTTAATTGACTGGCTATTTTAAAGAATCCTGGAGGGCCCCAGATGTAGCTGAGGCCCTCTTTGATATTATTGCAAATTCTTAGATGGCTCTTTTAGGCGCCGTTTTTATATGGGTTACATATAAAGTCAGCCCGGTAAACATAAGGCCACCAACCAGATTTCCCAAAACAACAGGAAATTCATTCCAGATCAGGTAATCCATAATCGAGAAATCTCCACCCATCATCAAAGCTGATGGAAAGAGGAACATATTCACGACAGAATGCTCAAAGGCCATTCCAAAAAACAACATGATGGGCATCCACATTGCGATAACCTTGCCGCTCACGGTTGTGGAAATCATCGCGCCCACCACACCTAAAGAGACCATCCAGTTACACATCATTCCCCGGATAAATATTGTCAGCATTCCAGCCGCGCCATATTCCTTGTATCCCAGCGTGCGCGCTTCACCGATGCCTGCAATCTTTTGCCCGACAGCAGATGGATCAATGGAGAAACCATAGGTAAAGATAATCGCCATCATGAATGCAACCGTTAACGCGCCGGCAAAATTGCCTGTGAAGACAAGTCCCCAGTTTCTTAAAACACCATTAATTGTCACGCCGGGCCGCTTATCGAACAAGGCCAGGGGTGCTAAAACAAAAACGCCGGTCAGCAGGTCAAACCCCATCAAATACAACATGCAAAAACCAACCGGGAACAAAATTGCGCCAGTGATCGGGGAGCCTGTCTGTACGGCGACGGTAATGGCGAATACAGCGGCAAGAGCCAGGGTGGCACCGGCCATAAATGCTCTGATCAATGTATCCCTGGTTGACATGAAAATTTTGCTTTCACCAGCATCCACCATTTTTGTGACAAATTCCGAGGGGACTAAATAAGACATATTCTTTTCTTTCCAAATTTAAATTGATACGGGTGTTTTTAGCTGTTTCAGTGGGATGTGTTATTAGGCCAGGCGGGCCCCTTCCTTCATCACAAGTTTCAGATCCGGTTTTATTGCCGAAGTGCGGGAGAGAAAAATAAAAATTTTTCCATTTTCATTTTTGGTTCGGTAAGGCTGGGCGCAGCCCACATCAGGGGCGATAACTGCACCGTCTTCCAACTCCAGAACCCGGTTATGCAGAGGGCAGGTGACGCGTTTGCCATGGACAATCCCTTGGGATAACGGCCCTTTTTTGTGAGGGCATTCATCCTTTAAGGCAAAGACCTCATCCTCGGATGTCCGGAACAGGGCAATCTTGCTCTCGCCTGTTTCAATAACCCGGGCACCCAGGAGGGGAATATCTTCCAATGTGCAGATTTCAATCCATTCACTCATATGCCTGTTCTCACCCCACCAGTTTCAAAGTTTCAAATTCACGTTCTCCAATGCGCTCTGCCCAGGGATCGTTCTGTGAGAATTTTTGGGAGTAAAGGAAACGCTCATACAGGGATTTGCGTTGCCCGGTATTCTCGACCAGATTTTTTTTCACATGGGCGAGGCCGACCCGCTCAATCCACGGAGCAGTGCGTTCCAGATAATGGGCTTCCTCGCGATAGAGCTGCATAAAGGCGCCGGTGAACTCCAGAACCAGCTCCTCGCTTTTGACCTTACAGAGAAGGTCGGTTGCTCGGATCTTGACGCCGCCATTGCCGCCCACATGAAGCTCCCAGCCTGAATCAATAGCGACGACGCCGAAATCCTTGATCGTTGCTTCGGCACAGTTACGGGGACATCCCGAAACAGCGATTTTGAACTTGTGGGGTGTCCATGATCCCCAGCACATTTTTTCGATACGAATTCCCATGGAGGTCGAATCCTGGGTGCCGAATCGACACCATTCCGATCCAACACAGGTTTTTACCGTGCGCAGGGATTTGCCATAGGCATGTCCAGAGACCATTCCGACAGCATTGAGGTCAGCCCAGACATGGGGTAGATCAGCCTTTTTTACGCCGAGAAGATCGACTCGCTGGCCACCGGTAAGCTTGACTGTCGGGATATCGAATTTATCGGCCACATCGGCAATGGCCCGTAATTCATCGGGGCTGGTAACCCCGCCCCACATGCGAGGAATGACCGAATAGGTGCCATCCTTTTGGATATTGGCGTGGGCTCGCTCATTGATGAACCGGGACTGCTGGTCGTCCACATAATCACCGGGCCAGGCGCAGAGAAGATAATAGTTGAGGGCCGGACGGCAGGCGGCGCAGCCATCGGAACTTTTCCATTCCATAAAATGCATAACGGCGAGGATGGATTTGAGTTCGTGTTCGACAATCATTTGCCGTATTTGATCATGGGTGCCGTCAGTACAGGGGCAGAGTGGCTTTACCTTGGGGGTGGCGGAATATTCACCGCCCGCGGTTGAGGCCAGTATCTGTTCCACCAGGCCGGTGCAGGAGCCGCAGGATGCTGAAGCTTTGGTATGGGCGCGTACGTCCTCGAGAGTGAACAGGTTTTCTTTTTCGATGGCCGCGACAATGTCACCCTTACAGATTCCGTTACAGCCACAGACCTCTGATGCATCGTCCATCAGGGATGTCTGATCCTGCGCTCCGTGACCTGAATCACCCAGATGGGCTTTGCCGAACATCAAGGACTCGCGGATGTCACTGACATCGGTCTGGTCTTTCATAAGCTGGAAAAACCAGGAACCATCCACCGTGTCTCCATAGAGAACGGCGCCGTGGATAAAGTCGTTTTTCAAAACGACCTTCTTGTAAACACCCCGTCCGGGATCGCGGAGAACGATGACTTCGCTTTCATCATCTCCTTCAAAATCTCCGGCCGAAAAAAGGTCGATGCCGGTTACTTTAAGTTTGGTGGAGGTCACCGAGCCTTCGTAATAGGTTGTGGATTTACGGGCCAGATGGTTGGCGCAGACCTTGGCTTGCTCGAAAAGAGGCGCGACCAGGCCATAGGTTGTGCCCCGATGCTGGACGCATTCGCCGACGGCATAGACCCGCGGATCATAGGTCAGCATGGTGTCGTCAACCAGGATGCCCCGCTCACAGTAGATACCGGCAGCTTCAGCTAGCTCCTTGTTTGGTTGGATGCCCACGGCCATGACCACGACATCGGCGGCGATTTCCGTGCCGTCCTTAAAGCGCACACCGGTGACCATTTCTTCCCCGATAATTTTTTCCGTATCGACGCCCATGAGAAATTGCAGGCCCCGTTCCTGGAGGGATTCTTTAAGCATTTTTCCGGCTTCACTATCCAGTTGGCGCTCCATCAACGTCTCCATCAGATGGATTACGGTGACGTGCATTCCTTGCATCATGAGGCCATTGGCGGCCTCCAATCCCAAGAGGCCGCCACCGATGATGACGGCGTGCTGATGCTGCTTTGAAGACTCAATCATCAAATCCACGTCGTGGATGTTACGGAACGTGATGACTCCGGCAAGGTCGTGTCCGGGCACCGGAATGATGATGGGGTTGGAGCCGGTCGAGATCAGCAGTCGGTCGTATCCGGCCACCGTGCCGTCCTCGGCGATGACCTGCCGGTTATGACGGGAAATTTGGGTAATGGCCTTCCCGGTATGAAGGGTAATATTATTTTTTTTATACCAGTCCCGACTATTGATGATGATCTCATCGATGGTTTTTTCCCCGGCCAGAACGGGGGACAGCATGATGCGGTTGTAATTCCCAAAAGGCTCCGACCCGAATACCGTAATGTCGTAAAGGTCCGGCTCTATTTTGAGTATCTCTTCAAGGGTTCTGACCCCGGCCATGCCGTTGCCGATGAGAACAAGTTTTTCTTTCATGCCTGACTTCCTTGTGCGGGGGCTTCCATCTGCATCTTGTATTGCTGCACTGCAACACATATGCCAAAGCCGAGGCGGTCCCTGGATAGCCATGAAAGATTATAAATATTACAATAATATCAATATGTTATGATTATATTGGCGGGATTATTACAGGCAGATATGGGAAAATTTCCGGATCTGCCGTCTGTATATTGAGCTTATAATTTAGGCAAAAAATGATAATGCATAAATTATATGCATTATTTTGGGGCTTTTTTGGCAAATTATCTCAGCGGGTCCACGCTTTGAGTCCCCGTGCGCCCACCAAATTCTAAACGCCCTGGCTGGAAATAGCCGGGGCATTTTATTTCCGCTTGTCCCGTTCCGTAAGCCCGTTTGAAGTGAGGAAAAGCGCGTCCAGGTGGGGAAAATCAGCCAAACATTTCCTTCTGCTGCAGGAAAAAAGGGCTATAAAGTGCAGATACTTTTTGAACAAACGGGTGTGTCCGCAAAGTCGCGCCAAAGGTGATAGAGCATGTTGAACAAGACTCTCGTCAAGCAGGGACTATGGCTGTTTCGCTGGAGAAGTTACCTCCCTTTTCTGCTCGCCCCGGTGGCGGTGGCGGCTGTTTATCAGTCGCGGGATCATCTCGCGACGATCAGTGACGGCGCCTTTGAGTTGCTGATGTGCGTTTCCCTGGTCATTTCGCTTATAGGCCTGGGGTTTCGATCATTCATCGTCGGATATGTGCCGTCCGGCACTTCGGGTCGGAACACCCGTGAGCAGAGGGCTGAGCAACTGAATACGAGCGGGATGTATTCCGTCGTTCGGCACCCGTTATATTTCGCTAATTTTCTTATTTTTCTTGGTTTTGTCATGGCCCTGGAAGTGTGGTGGTTCTCGCTCCTCGCCTGCTTCAGTTATGCGGTGTATTACGAGCGCATTATGATGGCCGAAGAATCCTTTCTTGATTCAAAATTCGGCCAGCCCTTTAGGGACTGGGCAGAGCGGACCCCCGCCTTTATTCCAAAGCCATCTTTATGGGCTCCGCCAGAGATGCCATTTTCCTTTCGCTTTGCCCTGCGCCGGGAATATGGATCTATCTATCTGGTCTTGGCCTATTTTTCAGTCCTGAAAATGCTTTTGGATATTTCCATCCGTCAGCAAAGCTTTTCGACGTGGATGGAAGCTGATCCTGTCTGGTTTATGGCGTTTATCATCTCGACGCTCTCGTTTTTCATTCTGCGCTATCTGAAAAAACACACGCGCTTTCTAGATGTTACTGATCGCTGACCACTTCTAAGTGGCCGCCTAACCTATCCAAATAATCCGCATTTTATTTTGGTTTATCCATTCCATAAATCCGTTTGAGCAGGATGGGAGTCGCTAGGGTGGTTACCACTGCCATGATGACGACGGCTGAAAAAAGGTGGCTGACGACGGGTGAGAAGACGGCACCGTGCTGGATGAACAGCCCACCCTTTAAGGCGATATCGGCGATGACGAGTTCGACAGCGCCCCGGGCGCTCATGCCGACGCCGACAGCAGTGGCTTCGCGACGGTTCAGTCCGAAGGCGTAGGCCGCCCCGCCCGCGCCGATCAGTTTGCTGAAAAAGGCAACAAAGATCAGCAGAAGTAGAAACAGCGGGATAGACGTAAAGGCCGAAAGGCTGAGATTAAGGCCGATGGAGGCAAAGAAGACGGGAGCGAGAAAGCCAAAGGTCATGCCCGAAATTTTGTTGCGCACATCTTCATATATCTTCGGGGTGATGGTTTTGCGACCAAAGAAGACACCGGCGACAAAAGCACCGA
>JABJES010000172.1 GCA_018663165.1 Rhodospirillaceae bacterium | reverse complement strand
CGCACTGGACTGTTTGCGCCGACGGGTGACCTTCGATGCGGGCTCTACCGTTTCGGATGCGTAATTATATTCCGCTGTGTCAGCGGGCTCCCCCAGGGCAAGCGGGATGACCTCCAGCACTGCGTCATGAATATTTTTCAATTTGCTCTCGCTTTCGATTTTAAGGCCGAACACGTCTTTGACGTAAAACACATCGACCACCCGCTCGCCATAGGTCGAAATCTTGGCGCTTGAAATTTGAAGCCCCAACTGCGTCATCGCCTTGGTCAGATCAAAAAGAAGGCCGGGCCGGTCGCGGCCATTTATTTCGATTACCGTATGGGTTTTTGAAAAACTGTTTTCGATCAACACCCGATGGGGGACACTAAAGGCGCGCGTTCGCCCCGGCAGGGTATGGGGACGCGCCGCCAATGCCTTTTCCAAATGACCTTCCCCGGTCAGCGCCTTTTCGATGTGTTTTTTCAACGCCTTGAGCTTACCCTTATCCGTCATCGCATGACCGCCCTCTTCGCGGGCCCAGTCGCCGATTTCCTGGACAGAAAAACTGTCCAGCGCCATGCCGTTTGTCATGGTGAAGATACGGGCGTCGAGAATATTGCCCCCGGCAAGGGCGATGGCGCCGGCGATCTTGGAAAACAGACCCGGATGATCGGCGGTATAGATTGTCACCTCGGTGACGTCGCGCTCCTTATCGACTTCTGCATCGACACTGACCTGGGCATCGTCCGCCAGGGCCAGACGCATAATTCCGGCATGACGGACATGGGTGTCCGTATCAAGCGACAACCAATAAACCGGATAGCCCAGAGCTTCGATTTGGGCGACGTCTTTTTTCGTCCAGGCTTTTAATCGCGCCCTCATATCCGTCTTGGCCCGCTCAATGCGCGCCTCCCGGTGCTGTTCGGTAACGCCGCCTGTCAATTTTTCTTCGGCGATATAATAAAGCTCGCGCAGCAACGCCGCTTTCCAGCCGTTCCACACGGTAGGGCCAACCGCCCTGATATCGACGACAGTGAGCACAAGCAAGAGGAGCAACCGCTCAGGGGATTGAACCACCGATGCAAAATCTTCGACGGTCATGGGGTCGCTGAGATCACGACGGAATGCGGTGTGACTCATCAAAAGATGATGCCGCACCAGCCACGCCACGGTCTCGCTTTCGGCCCCATCCAGGCCAAGCAGGGGACAGAGTTTCATCGCTACTTCGGCTCCGAGGATGGAATGATCTCCACCACGACCCTTGGCGATGTCGTGAAGCAGAACCGCCACATAAAGAACCCGCCTCGACACCAGTTTCCCGACCACTTCCGAAGACAGGGGGTGGTCCGTTTCCAGATCCCCGCGCTCAATACGGCCAAGAATTCCGATGGCGCGAATCGTATGCTCATCGACCGTATAGACATGGTACATATCGTGCTGCATCTGAGCCACCACCCGGCCAAAATCAGGAATGAACCGGCCCAACACGCCGGCTTCGTTCATCCGGGTAAGCGCAATCTCCGGCGTTTTCCGCGAGGTTAAAATCTCAACGAACAGGCGGTTGGCTTCTTTATTTTTGCGTAAGGCGCTGTCGATCCGAGCGAGAGAGCGGGTAACCTTGCGCAAAGCATGAGGATGAATATCGAGCTTAAAACGTTCGGCAAGCTCAAACAGCCGGATCAAATTCACCGGATCGTCGGTAAAAAATTTCGATGAGCTGACCGTAAGCCAGGCCCCCTCAACCCCAAAGCCTTCGGGCAAATGCTTACGCAGGGAAAAACGCCGCCAGTTGAGCCGTGGCGGATTTTTGCGGTCGGCCTCAAGAGCGGCACAAAAAATTCGCGTCAGATCGCCAACGTCTTTAGCGACCAGAAAATAATGCTTCATGAACCGCTCAACCCCATGACTTCCGGCATGGTCGGTATAGCCCATGCGGCGACCGATCTCTGCCTGGACGTCAAACGTCAGACGCTCTTCGGCGCGCCCGGCGACGTAATGGAGATGACAGCGCAGGGTGAGAAGAAAATTGCGCGCCTTCTCAAAAATCTGTACTTCCCTGGCCCGCAGCATACCCTTGGCGACAAGCCCCTCTACATCATCCACCCGATGAACATATTTGGCGATCCAGAACAGGGTCTGATGATCGCGCAGGCCACCCTTGCCTTCCTTGATGTTGGGCTCAAGCACATAACGGGTATCGCCCAGACGCTGATGGCGCTGGTTGCGCTCGGCAAGCTTGGCGTCAATGAATTCAGTCGCCGTCCCGGTGGCGATTTCGCGTTGAAACCGGGTTCTGAATTCCCGGTACAGTTTCTTCTCACCACAGAGATATCGCGATTCAAGCAATGTGGTGCGGATCGTCTGATCTTTGCGCGCCTCGGCCAGGCACTCATCGGCGGTGCGGGTGGCGTGGCCGACCTTAAGGCCGAGATCCCACAGCACGTAAAGAACGGCCTCGAGCACCTTGTCACTGCGTTTGCTGCGCTTGGGCGGCAACAGGAAAAGGAGATCGACGTCGGAAAAAGGTGCCATTTCCATGCGCCCATAACCACCTACCGCGACCAGACAGAGATTGTCTTGCCCGGTTTTGTCGGCCACCGGAAAGAGGCTGGTTTCGACAAAATCAAGCAATGTGCGGATCAACTGGTCGGTGAGAAAACTGTGGGCGCGGACGATAATCGTTCCCGATGCCCCGTCCTCAAACCGGGCGCGAATTTCGTCATTGCCGCGCTTTAGGGCAGCCTTAAACACCCTGAGCAGACCGGCACGCAAAGCGGCTTCATCGGGTGCTGTGTCAGCGGCTATTTCACCAAGCGCCTTACCCATCGCCCGGCGGTCAAAAACCGCTCGTTGCCGGGGCACGTTGTACAGCTTGCTGTTGGAGGGTGATGCCGATTTGGCCGCAGGTTTAGCGGTAGGTTTAGCTGGGGCCTTCCCTGTGGCCTTCCCTGTGGCTTTTTTTGCCGACTTTTTGTCCTTCGGCACTGTGCTTTTTTTGACGCCGCCCATAGCCTTTCACATGCTCCCAATATGGCCCCATTGCAAGCCTGTCCCGCTCCGGCGCAGGGGGGCGAGGTTAACTCTTTTCCGCAGCACTTTTGTCGGCAACAAGAGCTTTAAGCTCATAAATCAGGTCCAGCGCCTCGCGGGCGCTTAAATCATCTGGTGCAATCTTGGCCAAAACCACTTCAAGAGGAGAGGGGCCAGAATCCGGGCCGGAACCCTGGGGCTCGTCATTACCGGCGGCAAACAGAGGCAAATCATCAGCCAGCCGCGCCAGAGCGCCGCTCTGTTCGCCCTTTTCCAACATCGACAAAATTTGTTTTGCTCTCGAAATGGTTTTTCCCGGCAAGCCCGCCAGCTCAGCCACATGAATACCGTAAGACCCCTCGGCGACACCCGCTGCCACCTCATGGAGAAAGACCACCTGGCCCTCCCATTCCTTGACCCGCATGGTGTGCAGGCTAAGAGCTTTAAGAGAGGCCGAAAGCGCTGTCAGCTCGTGGTAATGGGTCGCGAAAAGAGCCCGGGCGCGGTTAACTTCATGAAGGTGCTCAACGCAAGCCCAGGCAATGGAAAGACCATCAAAGGTGGCAGTGCCACGGCCGATTTCATCGAGAATCACCAGGGAGCGGGGCCCCGCCTGATTGAGAATAACAGCAGTTTCGACCATTTCGACCATGAAGGTAGAGCGACCCCTGGCCAGATCATCAGCCGCCCCGACCCGCTAAAAAAGCCGGTCAACAAGGCCAATCCGGGCGCTCGCGGCGGGAACGTAAAAACCCGCCTGGGCCATCAGGACAATCAGGGCGTTCTGGCGCAGAAAGGTGCTTTTTCCCGCCATATTGGGGCCGGTGATGAGCCATAATCGATGATCCGGCGCAAGGTCTATGTCATTGGCGATAAAATCGGCGGCTCCTGCCTCTTTCAGCGCCGCCTCAACGACGGGATGGCGACCGGCTTTAATTTCGAAATCGAAACTATTATCCACATGGGGACGGCCATGGCCGCGCACTGCCGCCAATTCACCGCTGGCTGTCGCTACATCGAGACAGGCCAGACCAATGGCAGCCCGCGCCACGTCTTCTGCCCGCCCGGTGACCTCACCGACCAGATCGTCAAACAGCTTCAACTCAAGCCCCAGGGCCTTGTCCGCCGCATGGGTGATTTTTTGTTCCAGCTCAGTCAGCTCTTCCGACACGAAACGGGTTGCCCCGGCCATGGTCTGGCGATGAATGAAGGGGCCCTCTGGCGCTATCGGCACCTTGTCGAGATGGCTTCCCGTCACTTCAATAAAATAGCCAAGCACATTGTTATGACGGATCTTCAATGAGGGAATATTCGTTTCGCTAATGTAACGGGCCTGCAGGGCCGCAATCAGACGCCGCCCCTCATCGCGCAAGACACGCAGCTCGTCGAGGGCCGCGTTATAGCCCGACGCGATGAACCCGCCATCGCGGACCAGCATCGGCAAATCCCCGGCCAGCCCCCGGGAAAGTCGGTCGATCAGTTCGCTGTGGCTGCCCAGCGCCCCCATCGCCGCCTTAATACCGACCGGCGGCGCGCTTCTTTCAAGGGCACCTCGAATATCGCGGGCCCGGCACAATCCCTCGCACACTGCCGCCAGATCGCGGGGGCCACCGCGACCAAGGGACAGCCTTGAGAGCGCCCGGGCAAGATCCGGACAATGGGTGAGATTGTCGCGCAAGCTTTGGCGCAAAGGGGCGGCCTCGACAAAAAAGCCAACCATATCAAGGCGCTCACCAATCGCCGCCACATCGCATAAGGGGGCGGCGAGCCGGGCGGCAAGCAACCGGGCACCGGCCCCGGTGACAGTCGTATCAATGGTGGCGAGAAGCGAGCCCTCGCGATTGCCGGAAATACTCTGGAAAATTTCGAGATTACGCAGGGTTGCTGGATCAATTTCCATCAATCCCTGGGCGAGGATTGCACGGGGCGGGGAGATTCGGGGCAATCGGCCCTTTTGGGTCAGCTCCACATAGGCGATCAGGGCACCGGCCGCCGACAGCTCAGAGCGGGAAAAGTCCCCAAAAGCGTCCAATGCAGCGACCTTGTAGAGCCCTTTGAGACGGGCCGCAGCGTTGGCGCTGTCGAAGGTGCTGTCGGGCAGCGATGTAAGGTGATCCTTCCAATCGGCGAGCACCTCGGCAAAGACAGGATCAGCGTAGAGTTTCTCGCTCACCAGGATCTCGCTGGGCGAAAGACGGGCCAGAGCCGCCGCCACAGCCGCCAGCTCGCCGCCATCCTTTGCCGCTGAAGTCGCCGGGGAAATTTTCTGGAGCTGGAATTCGCCGGTCGATATATCAAGCCAGCCAAGCCCCAGCGCGGTCCCGGCACAGCCAATAGCGGCGAGATAATTATGCGCTCTGGCATCGAGCAAATTATCCTCAGTCAGCGTCCCCGGCGTCAGCACACGCACCACATCACGCTTTACCAGCGTCTTGCCGCCTCGTTTTTTGGCCTCTTTCGGGTCTTCCACCTGTTCTGCGACAGCGACGCGGAAGCCCTTGCGGATAAGCCGGGAAAGGTAGGCTTCGGCGGCATGCACCGGCACGCCACACATGGGAATGTCCTCGCCCTGATGCTTGCCCCTTTTGGTCAGCGTGATATCGAGCGCACCCGCAGCGGCCACCGCATCGTCCAGAAACAGCTCGTAAAAATCCCCCATCCGGTAGAACAAAAGGCAATCCGGGTGTTGCGCCTTGATCTCTAAAAACTGCGCCATCATCGGCGTCGTCTTGGCCGCCGCCGCCTCATCAGGGAGAGGTGAGATATCGACGTCAGAATTGTTTCTTTTTACCTGAGTTTGGGTCATGGGCGGTTTTGATGCGAAAATCCGTGAGGCTGGCGAAGGCTTGAGTTTAAAGGCGTGGGGCAAAATAACACGGCTACCGAGGCAAAGGCTATGAACAAGGGCGCGGCGACCGATTACCGGTTTCGACTTGCGTCAAAGGTCACAAGCTTCCTAAATGTCCTTAAGACAATCTTTTATTTACCGCATACATAATAAATACACATTAAAACAGAACCTTGGAGAACGATCTTTTGACAGCCAACGACAATACAGCTTCTGCCATTCGCGAGACCGTTGCCCTTTTTTCGAGCCGCGAAGCCCTTCAAAGCGCCATCGACGCACTTATCAAGGCCGGCTTTGAACGCAGCGATCTTTCGGTTCTTTCATCCCATGAATCAGTTGAGGCTGCCGAAAAACCGGAAAACCGGCTCGACGACCTGCGCAATGCGCTTGGCGGCGACCTGCGTTATCTGGGACCGATGGCGGCTGCCGGGTTCATCATGCTGGCCGCCGGGCCGATGGCGGCCGTAATCGCCGCCGTAATCGCCGCCGGCATCGGTGGCATGGCGGTTAAAGAGCTTCTCGACGAAACCACATCTGCCCCCCACACAGACGATTTCGTCCGTGCCCTGGAGGCCGGTGCCGTCATCATTTGGGTGCGCACCACAAACGAGGAAGAGGAAACCCGCGCAAGCGCCATCCTCGAAGAACAAGGCGGTGGCAACGTCCATATAAACGAAAGGCGTCTTAAGGCCTGAACCAGGCAGATCAAAGAGGATAAAGGGAACCAGGAACGATGAGCGATCACAACATCAAGGTCAGCGACGAGGAAGCACTTTTGATGCATGCCTCGGGGCGACCGGGCAAGATCGAGATTATTCCGACCAAACCGCTAACCACCCAGCGCGACCTCTCCCTTGCCTATTCCCCCGGCGTCGCCGCACCTTGCAAAGCCATCGTCGAGGACCCCAACAAGGCCTATGACTATACCGCCCGGGGAAACCTCGTCGCCGTCATCTCAAACGGCACCGCAGTTCTCGGCCTCGGCAATCTCGGTGCCCTGGCCTCAAAACCTGTGATGGAAGGCAAGGCCGTCCTTTTTAAGCGCTTTGCCGATATCGACGCCATCGACCTGGAAATCGATACCGAAGACGAAGAAGAATTCATCAATTGCGTGCGCTATCTCGGCCCCACCTTTGGCGGCATCAACCTTGAAGACATCAAGGCACCGGAATGCTTCATCATTGAACAACGCCTGCGCGAATTGATGGACATTCCCGTCTTCCATGACGATCAGCACGGCACCGCCATCATCACAGCCGCCGGATTTATCAATGCGCTCGACCTCACAGGCCGCGACATTAAAAATACGACGGTTGTCGTCAACGGCGCAGGGGCGGCGGCAATCGCCTGTATCGAACTGATCAAGGCCATGGGGCTGCCCCATGAAAACGCCATACTCTGCGACAGCAAGGGTGTCGTCCATCAGGATCGCGGCGATTTGAACCAGTGGAAATCGGCCCATGCGGTAAAGACCGAACACAGATCGCTTGAACACGCCATGAAGGGGGCGGATGTCTTTCTCGGCCTGTCGGTCAAAGATGCCGTAAGCGAGGACATGGTCAAATCAATGGCCAAAAAGCCGATCCTCTTTGCCATGGCCAACCCCGATCCGGAAATTTTACCCGAACGCGCCAAAGCGGCACGAGCGGACGCCATCATCGCCACCGGACGCTCGGATTATCCCAACCAGGTCAATAATGTTCTCGGCTTTCCCTATATCTTTCGCGGTGCGCTGGACGTGCGGGCCTCAACCATCAACAACGAGATGAAAATTGCCGCAGCCCATGCACTGGCCAAGCTTGCCCGCGAGGATGTCCCCGACGAAGTGGCCGCCGCCTATTCCGGCCGTCATATGCATTATGGCCCCGATTATATCATCCCCTCACCGTTTGATCCGCGCCTGATCACACGTATCCCCATCGCGGTGGCCGAAGCCGCCACCAACTCCGGCGTCGCGCGCCGCCCAATCGCCGACGCGGAAACCTATCACAACGAACTCAAAGCCCGGCTTGATCCCACAGCGGCCAGCCTCAACGCTATTTTCGATGCGGTGCGCGCCAAACCAAAACGAGTCATCTTTGCCGAAGGCGAGGAAGAAACTGCCATTCGTGCTGCTGCCGCTTTTACCACCAGCGGGTATGGCACAGCGGTTCTTCTCGGTCGCGAAAAGAATGTCCGCGAAAGCATGAAAAAGATGGGGATGAGTCTTGGCAGCGATATCGAGATCACAAACGCCAAGCTCCATGGCGACACCAAGGAATATATCAACTTCCTTTATAATCGCCTGCAACGCAAAGGAGCGCTTAAGCGGGACTGTCAGCGCATGGTCCATCAGGATCGCAATATTTTTGCCGCCTGTATGGTCGCCCACGGTATCGGCGATGCCCTGGTGACCGGGCTAACACGTAATTTTTCTTCCTCGTTCGAAGAAATTACCAGGGTTATCGATCCCCGGCCCGGCGAACTGATCTTTGGCATTTCCTTCCTGATCAGCCGGGGGCGTACCGTCTTCCTCGCCGATACCGCCATCCACGAAGCGCCGACCCCCGAACAGCTCGCCGACATCGCCACCCAGGCCGCGGCAACCGCCCATAAGTTTGGGCGCAAACCCAGGGTGGCGCTCTTGTCCTATTCCAACTTCGGCAACCCGCCAAGCGAATGGAACGCCCGGGTGCGCGGTGCCGTCGCCGTTCTGGACGAGCGCAAGGTCGACTTTGAATATGATGGCGAAATGGCCGTCAATGTGGCGCTGGATGGAGATTTAATGGCCCAGGCCTATCCTTTTTGCCGTCTCTCCGGCCCGGCCAACGTATTGATCACACCGGGATTGCATTCGTCCAATATCGCAACCAATCTCCTGCATATGCTCGGCGGAGGCACCGTCATCGGTCCGCATTTGATCGGCCTTTCCAAGCCCGCCCAAATCGTTCCTATGGGTGCCAGTGTTTCCGAAATCGTCACCCTGGCGGCGCTGGCCGCTTATGATGCTGCCAATTAATTATGCGCGATTATAAATAATGCCCCGCCCCCACGTTCCCATTTCACTGCTCTCTCTCGTCATCGCCATCGTCATGGCGCCGGTGATACTCTGTCTTCTCGTTTTTGTCGCAATCGGCTGGCTTCCCGCCGGAATGGCGTGGCTTTCAGGCGGTGTTCTGATGTTTGTCATCGGCATCATTCTGCGTCCTCATCTTTCCGACCTTTTGGCCCTGCGCGAATACGGGTCCGACGTCGCCCGTCACGTCGAACGCGATCCGCCAGCTCTCACCTTTCCGTTTCTCACTGTCGAACTGGAAGCCGTCATATCGCGGCTCAACCTCATGTGGCGCAAAGATCACAAGGCCCTGTCAGAGTCTCTTTCGACACTCAACACAGTCCTCGACCGACTGCCTGATCCTTTGTTTATGCTCAACCGCGACCGCAGCATTGTGCGCTCAAATATCGCGGCACAAAATATCCTCCCCGGCGCACATGAGGGCCGCAATCTCGCCGCCGTGCTGCGCAACCCCGAAGTGCTGGAGGCAACCGATAAAGTGCTGTCCGGAGGCGATGGACGCCAGGTCGAGTTTTCACTCCCGGTCCCGGTTGCGCGTTCTTTCCTCGCCTGGATCGAGCTTTTGCCCGAGCCAGCAAGCGATGGCACCGTGGCCATCCTGCGCCTCTATGACCAGACGGAAGAAAAAAAGACCAAGCAGCTACACGCAGATTTCCTCGCCAATGCCAGCCATGAGCTGAAAAATCCGCTGGCGACCCTGATCGGCAATATCGAAACCCTGCTCGGCCCAGCGCGCAATGATGAAGAAGCACGGGAGAAATTTCTGACCATCATGCAAGGCCAGTCACTGCGGATGAAGAGCCTGGTTGACGATTTGCTTTCCCTTTCGCGCATCGAACGCCAGGAACACTCTCCGCCGAGCTCTTCGGTTTCCCTCGCCGCCATCCTGGAAAATGTCACGGCTCTTCTGACGCCTCTGGCCGAAAAGAAAAGCCAGGCCTTAATCCTTGATATTGTGGGCAAGAAAGACCCCGCCTTGAATGTCCTTGGCGATGGCGGACAGCTCGAACAGGTGTTTATCAATCTAATTGATAACGGGATAAAATACGGCCGACCGTCGAGTAAAATTCTGGTTACAGCGACAGCAAAAAAACGCGCCGGGCGAGATTTTATAGCCGTTACCGTGGCCGATCAAAGTGAGGGTATTCCACGCGAACATTTAACCCGCCTGACCGAACGCTTTTACCGCGTCGATTCTGCGCGCTCGCGGGAGCTCGGCGGCACCGGACTTGGGCTTGCCATCGTCAAACATATCGTTAACCGCCACCAGGGCGACCTCGACATTTCCAGCACGCCGGGCGAAGGCAGCGCCTTTACCGTTTTTCTCCCCATCCCTGCAATGACAGAGGACGGTCAAGACAGGTGACTCTTTTTTCGATTTCACGCCGCCGCTTCCTTTGCCTTTTGAGCCTTACCCTTCTTCTGTTTACCGGTATAGCAGAGGCGGGGGAGCGATTTATCACCCTGGCCTCGACCACCTCGACCCAGAATTCCGGCCTTCTCAAAGCCCTGTTGCCGGCTTTCACCGCCGATACCGGAATCGAAGTTCGGGTCGTCGCGGTGGGCACCGGTCAGGCCCTGCGTCTGGCGCGCAACGGTGATGCCGACGTTCTCCTGGTTCACGATAAGGCATCCGAAAAAGCTTTCGTCGCAGAAGGCTTCGGCGTTGATCGAAAGCCCGTCATGTATAACGACTTTGTTCTTATCGGCCCGACAAGCGACCCGGCGAAAATTAGCGAAACCAAAACCGCCGCTGAAGCTTTGGCGCTTATCGCAAAAACCAACGCCGTCTTCATCTCACGCGGCGATGACAGCGGCACCCACAAGGCCGAGCGGCGGCTTTGGGCGGCGGCCAAGATCGACCCGACCGCCGATTCCGGAGGCTGGTACCGGGAGGCGGGTTCCGGCATGGGTCAAACCCTTAATATTGCCGCCGGGATGAACGGCTATACCTTGAGTGACCGGGGCACCTGGCTCAATTTCAAAAATCCCGGCGATTTAAAAATCCTTTTCCAGGGCGACCCGGCGCTTTTTAACCAATATGGCGTGACCCTGGTTAATCCGGCGCGCTTTCCCCACATCAAAGCGCAAGAGGGACGTCTCTTTGCCGACTGGCTGACCGGACCAACAGGCCAGGCTTTGATCGCCGCCTACCAGATCAAGGGCGAACAGGCTTTCTTTCCCAACGCCGGGGAATAGCCCCCGGCCATTGATCAAAAACTGTGGCTTGTCTGCCACAAGCCATGAGACCGGCGATGAGGGTGTCATAAAAAGTTCACATAAATGTGTCGGTTCTGTCACCAACCGACCGTTACTTTCCCATTAAGAATGATTAACTGATTTTAGATGACTAAAAAATCCCCCAAGGAGAACGAGAAAATGAAAGCTCAATACCTATTCACCACCGCCCTGGCGGCACCGATTTTAGTGGCAACCCTGGGGATCGGTCCGGCCCAGGCCGCCGACAAGGCGCTGGAAGCGCAAGTCCAGTCAATGCAGAACGAACTGATCACCCTTAAAAGCCAGGTCAGCGGCATGAAGGCACCGGAAAAGGACAAGGGCTGCGAAGCCATGTCCAAGGGGTCCCTCAGCATTACCTGTGACGGCTTTTCGGCAAAAATGATCGGCCGCATCATGGTCGATGCCGCCTTTTTCAATGAGGACAAATCGAGAATGGGTGATGGCACCGAATTCCGCCGCGCCCGTTTGGGCCTCACCGGCAAGCTGTTCAAAGACTGGCAATACAAGGCCGAATGGGATTTCGCCGGCAACAATGTTTCCGCCAAGGATATCTGGCTGGCCTATAACGGCTTTAAATCCTTCCACAAGACCAAGCTCACCATCGGCCACCTGAAGGTGCCAATGATGCTGGAGAACATGACCAGTTCACGTCACGCCACCTTCATGGAGCGCTCGACCGCCCAGGACGCCTTCGTCGGTGATCTCGGCGACCGGCAGATCGGCGTCACAGCAGCAGCAGGCGGCCACCAGTGGAGCCTTTCCGGCGGTATCTTTGGTGCCGACATGAACGACAACGCAGGCAACGAGGGCGACGAAGACTGGCTCATCGGCGGCCGTGGTACCTTTGCACCCATAAACGAAAAGGGCCGGGTTATCCATCTTGGTGTCTGGGGCAATTATATGGACAACGAGGATAACGGTGACATCGCCCTCAACCCGCGTCCTGAATCCCACATCGCGCCCTCCTTCGTCGATACCGGCACCATCACCAACACCGACAACCTCACCCGCTGGGGTGCGGAGCTGGCCGGTGTTTACGGTCCCGCCTCAATTCAGGGCGAATACGTCGCCACGCACATCAACCGCTATACGGCTCCTGGTCAAGGGAATGCCAATTTCGACGGTTGGTACGTGGAGGCGAGCTATTTCCTCACCGGCGAGTCCCGGAAATACAAGGGCAGCTCGGGTAAGTTCGACCGGGTTAAGCCTTTAAAGAATCTCTCCGACGGTGGCCTTGGTGCCTGGCAGGTAGCGGCGCGCTATAGCGATATTGACCTCAATGACGCCTCGGCCTCAATCGCTGGCGGCCGGGAAGAAAACATCACCCTCGGCCTCAACTGGCTTCCCAACCCTTACGTCAAGTTCATGGCCAATTACATCTGGGTTAATAACGACGACAACGCCACCGACAATGCGGCCAATCTGAAGACCGGCGAAACCTCGGCCGGCAACGACGACCCGCAGATCTTCCAGATCCGCGCCCAGGTCGACTTTTAAGCCTTAAAGCCCCACCCCCCTTGGGCCTCCACAGGGCAACCGCCCGGAGACATGGCGAGGGATGGAATGGGGCAGGGCTGGCTGACCGGCTGGCCCAAGCAAAGCCGAAAGGCCTCGTCGCAAGACGGGGCCTTTTTGTTGTGGAAACGAGTGGTTATGCCGAAAATTACCACCGCAACAAAACTGTCACAAAACTGTCGTAATATCCCCATTCAGAGCCGATAGGTTGGGGCCGATAGATTAGATAACCGGTGGCAGGAACGGGTCCCGCCGCTGAGCATAAATTT
>JABJES010000099.1 GCA_018663165.1 Rhodospirillaceae bacterium | reverse complement strand
CTCGCTGATCAAGGCGGTCCATGCGAGCCTTAACCGCGAGCTGGCGCGGGCCGGGAAAAGTGAGCGCAAACTGGCTCTGGTTGAGATTCACCGGGCCGACATCCCCACCCTGCCCGCTTTGCTCCACATCCTGCGCGGCGACAAGCGATCCTTTATCCTGTTTTGCGACGACCTCTCTTTTGACGGCTCGGACAGTACTTATAAATCGCTCAAAGCGGTGCTTGAGGGCGGTCTTGAGGGACGGCCTGAAAACGTCATTTTTTACGCCACCTCAAACCGCCGCCATCTGATGGCGCGGGAAATGATCGAGAACGAAACCTCGACCGCTATCAATCCTTCCGAAGCGGTGGATGAAAAGGTATCCCTGTCGGATCGCTTCGGTCTTTGGCTCGGCTTTCATGCCTGTGATCAGGATGTTTATTTTGCCATCGTCACGGCCTACGCAAAGAAATTCAAACTGCGCATTGCCGATGATCGCCTTCTCGCAGAAGCGAATGAATGGTCGATGATGCGCGGTGCACGCTCAGGTCGGGTGGCCTGGCAGTTCATTCAGGATATGGCTGGCCGTCAGGGCAAAAAGATCGGGTGACCCTCGCCCCTACTCTCAATTAATGGTCGTGGCGGTGGTGGGCGTCCGGATAATGTTTATGGGCGTGTTCCAGAGGTTCGTGGACATGGGGGTGCGAATGGAGCTCCCCCGGCGGCACGTCTCCAGGGTGGTCGTGCCGGTGATGGGTATCGTGGGCATGCTTATGTTCGTGAACCTGTGGATTATGTCTATGCCGATGGATGTGATTTTCCGTCAGATGCAACCACACCCCGATGCCCATTAATATTCCGGCGAAAATCAACTGATATGTTGGCGATTCACCGAGCAATGGAACGGCAATGATAGCGCCAAAAAAAGGCGCCAGAGAGAAATAGGCCCCGGTTCGCGCCGTTCCTAAGTGACGCAAAGCAATGATGAACAGGACCATACTGACCCCATAGCCTAAGAAACCCACCACCCCGGCAAAAGCGATTGAGTGAAATTGCGGCCAGTCAGCGCCGAGCATCAGCGCAATGACCACATTGATGGTTCCAGCCACGCATCCTTTGATCATGGCAATCTGGGCAGGATCGCTTAAGGATACCTTTCGTGTCAGATTGTTGTCTATTGCCCAGGCAAGACAGGCACAAATGATCAAAATGGGGCCGGTTAAGGTTTCAATATCAAAACTCTCCGGCCATGTGAGGACAATTGCTCCGGCAAAAATAGCAATCATCCCTGTCGCAATCCGGCGATCAAAATTTTCCTTAAAGACAAACCAGGCGAGGGCCGCCGTTAAAACGCCTTCCAGATTGAGCAGTAACGATGTTTCGGCGCCGCTGGTTTTTGCCAGTCCGGCCATCAATAAAACAGGTCCCACGACGCCACCGATCAGGATCGCCAATCCAAGCCATTTCCATTGCGACCCAAAGAGATTTGCTTCAACAGCCATGGATGAGGAAACGGCTTTCTTTACATAACGGTAAAGGGCAAGGCCGAGACCCGATCCGAGATAGAGAAGACCGGCCAGCATCCAGGGGCCGACCTGATCGAGTAATATTTTAGCGAAGGGCGTGCTGGCACCAAAAAGCACAGCCGACAACAGGGCAATCCCAGGCCCCGAAGAAAGGCGCATATTGAGACTGTTTGAGCCGTTTTTCATCATGCAGAAGAATTAAGAGTTAAAGGTGTTTTTGCGGATCGACGGCCTGGGAGCCTTTGCGCAGTTCAAAATGAAGCTGTGGCGAGGAGACGTTACCGGTACTGCCGACCTGGGCGATTTTCTGACCCTTTTTGACCTGATCGCCGCGCTTGACGAGGATTTTCTGGTTATGGGCATAGGCGCTGGTCCAACCATCGGCATGTTTGATCAGCAGAAGATTGCCAAAGCCCCGTAACTCGTTCCCGGCATAGACGATGACACCGGTCTCGGCCGCCTTCACCGGGGCACCCCGCTTGGCGATGATGTTGATCCCGTCATTATGCAGCCCCCCCTCACCAGCGCCAAAGGGGCTCTCGACCTTGCCCTTGACCGGCCACTGGAATCGCCCGCCCGTGCGCGGCGCTGGTTTGGGATAGGTCATCGGACCTTTTGAGGCAATTGCCGCATCAGGCGCCTTTTGCACATTGGCTGGCGGCGCAAGATCAGGTGCGGTGATGTTTTGCCGTCCATTTGGTGCATCGCCCAGGGCCTGTTGATCCTTTTCCAGCGGTGGGGGTAGTTCGGCGGTGGAAACGCCGGATTTGGGCACTGATTTTTGGAGGGATGTTTGCCTTTGTGTTTGTGGGCTGACGGACATAGGAAGAGCGGCCATACTGGATTGGGGGCGGATACTGGCCGGCAGGCGCAGCTTCTGTCCAACCTTGATCGGCGAGGTCGGGGCCAGCCGGTTGATACGGGCCAGCTCCGACATGGTGACGCCATAGCGCCGCGAAATTCCGTAAATGGTATCGCCGCGCCGCACTTCGTGGACTCGTTGCTTGGGTAAAATAAGATGCTGGCCGGCTTTAAGCTCGTAAGGGGGCGCGAGGCGGTTGACCGTGATCAGATCGCGCAGCGCCACCTTATGGGCGCGGGCAATTCCGTAAAGGGTCTCGCCTTTTTTGACCACCACCTCGCCGGGATTAGCGTCGGCATTGGCGAGATCGGCCTGCGCCGCCGCGGCCTTTTTCGCCGCTGCCGCCGGTTTGGATGCCTGGGTTTTGGCGCTCGCCTTGGGTGCTGTACGCACAGATGGCGCTTCGCCATAGATATAACTCTCGCAACCACCAAGCGTGACGGCTGAAGCAATCAGAACAAGACCGGTAAGAAGGCGCTTCATGAGGTTTCCTCGCCAACCAGAGGGACAAAGCGCACGGAGAGAATCTCTTCCCTATCGAAACCTGTCTTGGTGCGGGTAATACGCATAATTTCCTGGGGTCCGGTCTCGTCTCCGACGGGAATGACCATGATCCCTCCTTCGCTCAATTGCTCGTAAAGGGCGGCGGGGACTTCCGCCGCTGCGGCGGTGACGATAATGCGCTCGACCGGTGCCACTTCCGGCCAGCCTTTGGCACCGTCGCCTACCCTGGTCGAGATATTATCCAGTCCCATGTCGCGGAACCGGGCTTCGGCCAGGGCCATCAGGGGCTTGTGACGCTCAATCGTATAGACCCGGCGGCAAAGCTGGGCCAGCACGGCGGCCTGATAACCAGACCCGGTACCGATTTCGAGCACCCGCATGTTCTTTTCCAGTCTCAGAGCCTCGGTCATAAAGGCGACCACATAGGGTTGGCTGATCGTCTGGCCACATTCGATGGGCAGAGGGGAATTATCATAGGCCGATGAGCGAAAGCTTTTGGAAATAAATTTATCTCGCGGCACCCTTTCGAGCGCCGACAGGATGCCGGTATCGGCGATGCCCATTTGCCGCAATTCCATAATCAGACGGATTTTCTCATCCTGCAACGTCATGGAAACGCCTTTGCCAATTTCCGCAAGGTCGCGCGGTGGGTGAGATCGAGATTAAGCGGCGTGATCGAAATCGCCTTGTTCTTCATCGCCGATAGATCACTTGCCTTATAGGTCGGCTCGTCACCCCGCAGATTACCGAGCCAGTAATAGGGTCGGCCCTGGGGATCAATACGCTCGATCATCTCGTTGCCCATTTTCCTGCGCCCTTGACGGGCAACTTGGATGCCACTGACCTCAGTGACCGGGCAATCCGGAAAATTGATGTTGATCAGGACATCCTTGGGCCACGGATTCTTTGCCAGTTTTTTCAAAATACCCGGCAGGTAATGGGTGGCGACCGCCCAGGGGCTGGAAATATCGTTGGCCCGAAACTGGGAAAGGGCGATTGCCGGAACCCCGAGAAGGGTGGCCTCCATGGCGGCGGCAATGGTGCCGGAATAGGTGACGTCCTCGCCCAGATTACCACCGTGGTTGATGCCGGAGATGACCAGATCGGGGCGACGGTTGCCGAGTATCTGATGAACCGCCAGCAAGATGCAGTCGGTGGGTGTGCCATCGACGGCGAAGCGGCGACTTGAGAGTTTGCGCTGGCGCAAGGGCTGTTGAATGGTCAGGGAATGACCGGCCCCGCTCTGTTCGGTT
This sequence comes from Rhodospirillaceae bacterium, assembly GCA_018663165.1. GTDB lineage: Bacteria > Pseudomonadota > Alphaproteobacteria > UBA11136 > UBA11136 > JABJES01. Next base: position 101 of record JABJES010000099.1, on the reverse strand, counting down.
TCCGGGGCCACCGTCCAAATATCCTTCGATATTTTGCCGATCACCCGTTCCAGGGCCTTCAGCCCGGCGGCATGAACGCCGTCGTCGTTGGAAAGCAGAAT
>JABJES010000201.1 GCA_018663165.1 Rhodospirillaceae bacterium | reverse complement strand
GTTGGCGATCCGGCGCAGCAATCCCTCACCGGTGGCGCGCCAGGAGGCTAAAAAAGGCTCGTGGGGCAGTCTTACGGCGCGCAGTCCATAATCGGCGCCGATACGCAGTATAAGACCAAGAACGGTCGGGTGTAGGTGCATGTGATTATGAGCGTTGACGTGATCAAGGGTCAGTCCGGTGGATTTGAATTTTTCAAACTGAGCGCGGATTTCAGCAGCGAGTTGGCGGCGCACACGGGGCAGAAAGAAAAAGCGCACGCCGGCGCGCCCGAGCCGGGTCGAAAAGGCACCATCGGAATCGACTAAATCCGGCACCTCGACCGCCGGCAGTATAGGTCGACCGCAAACTAATACCAGATGCAGTCCGACCCGCAGTCCTTCCATGTTCCGGGCGCGTTTCACGGCGTCTTCAGCCGCCAGCGCACCAACCATCAGACTGGTGGTGCCGAGAATACCTTTGCGGTGGGCTTCTTCGATCGCTTCGTTTACTGGGTTTGATGCCCCAAAATCATCCCCTGTCACAATCAGAAGCTTCAAGGAGTCATTTCCCGGGCGTTTAAAAAGTGCATGAACTCAACGCCCTCACGCAGCCGACGTTTCATCATGTCCCAGCTTCGCAGCATCTCCAGTGTAATGGCGGTGATTTTACGAGGGCGGAAGTAGAAACGTTTGTAGAAGGTGGCCACGGCTTTGAACATTTCTTCCTGAGACAGGTCCGGGTAGGAGAGTGAGGATATCTGGAACCCTTCGTCCTGAACCATTTCTCCACCACGGTGCATCAGCCAGCCGTTTTCGACGGCTTGATCGTAGAGATGAGTTCCTGGATAGGGGGCTGCCAGAGAGACCTGAATGGTATGCGGATTTATCTCAGTGGCGAATTTGATTGTCTCCTCAATCGTCTCGCGGGTCTCGCCGGGAAGGCCCAGGATGAAAGTCCCATGGATGGTAATGCCGAGTTTGTGGCAGTCCTCGGTGAAACGGCGGACGACCTCTATGCGCATCCCCTTCTTGATATTGTGCAAGATTTGCTGGTTCCCGGATTCATAGCCGACGAGCAACAATCGAAGTCCATTGTCGCGGAGCACTTTGAGCGTCTCGTATGGAACATTGGCTTTGGCGTTGCACGACCAGGTAACGCCAAGGCGGCCGAGGCCACGGGCGATCTCTTCGGCGCGCGGCAGGTCATCGGTAAAGGTGTCGTCGTCAAAGAAGAATTCCTTTACCTGTGGGAACATCTCCTTGGCTTGCGCGATCTCCTCGATCACGTTAGCAGGGCTGCGGGTCCGGTAGGTATGTCCGCCGATGGTCTGTGGCCAGAGGCAAAAGGTGCATCGCGATTTACATCCCCGCCCTGTATAAAGCGACAGATAAGGATGCATCAGATAGCCAATAAAATAATCTTCCGGGACCAGGTCGCGATGATAGACCGGCGTCACAAAGGGCAATTGATCCATATCATGCAGAATGGCGCGTTCCGGGTTGTGAACGACACGTCCATCTGCCTTGTAACTGACGCCGTCCACCTCGGTGATCGGTCGTCCTTCGGCGATCTCCTTGATCGCGAAATCAAACTCGTTGCGAGCGATGAAATCTATCGAGTCTGAGGCGAGAACCGAAGCTTCAGACGAAACCGCAACATGGGCGCCAACAAGGCCGATTATCAGTTTCGGGTTGGCGGCCTTCATGGCCTCGACCACCTTTACGTCGGAATAGAACGAGGGTGTGCTGGTATGCAATATAGCGAGCTCGAAGTCATTCGCGAGCGCGACCACATCGTCGAGAGAAAGATCCTGGACTGGAGCATCAACGAGGCGGCTACCCGGCACCATGGCGGCAGGTTGGGCCAGCCATGTCGGATACCAGAAGGATTTAATTTCCCGCTTCGCCTGATAGCGCGCACCTGCACCGCCATCAAAGCCATCGAAGGACGGAGGGTTTAAGAATAAGGTTTTCATCATATCTCGTATCCTTTTGTTGCTTTCATGAGTCCATTGTTGCTGACAGTGAATGTCATGTCTTTCCAATCTATTTTGCGGCTAAAGAAACTGGCACCCCAAACGACGAAACTAAGGATGTCGCGCACGGGAATAAGCCAAAAGGATCGACTTCCAGGCATCAGGCCCAGCTTTCTGGAAACCGTGAAATGCATCCACCCTCGTAGAATGATGGCGAGAGCAATTATTGCGATCCCGAAAAAATTCCAGTCGACGGTAACGTAAATTATCAGGGCTCCGAAAAGCGCCAAGGGGATGCCATACATGAAGAACGAAAACGCATGACCCAAAGGTTCGACGGTGCGGATTGTTCTCGCCCACCGCAATTCGTGCAGGAACAAGGTTTTCAGGCTCTTTTCATTAATCACATTCTCGACGACATAATCAGACAGGACAATCTTATAACCATGATCGCTGATCAGCTTACCCAGCATGTGATCATCGGCCAGGAAATGCGCCAGTTTGTTGAAGCCGCCGATCTTTTCAAGCAACTCGCGCCGAACAACAATCGTGGCGCCCAAACCAAAGCGGATTTCGCTTAGCCCGGCACTCACTAGAACCGATGGCAAGAACCATTCATTGATAAACATACTGGCAAGCAGTGATGGAAGTCCGCCGGTGGAAGTTCCCGAGTACAAGCAGGTAACACTACCGACCTGTGCATCCTCAAATGGTGCGATCACGCTCGACACATACTGTTCGTCGACCCGCATATCACTGTCGGCAATGGCAATGTATGAATGGGTGGCCACTTTGTACATGTTTCCGAGATTACTAACCTTCAGATTGGGGCCGGTGATGGTTTTATCAATAACAAGTGAGATATTAACCAGGGGGAACTCATTTATGAGCTGTTGGATAACCGGTATGGCCGGATCAATCGCGTCTCGAACGCCGAAAACAACCTGGTATTGGGGATAGTCCTGGGTGCAAAACGAGCGAAGATTCTCATAGAGACCAACGTCCAAGCCGCAGACCGGTTTGAGAATTGTAACCGGCGGACGGAATGTCCCCGCCGCCCGACGTTGTCGTCGGAACCCATTGACCCTCCAGATCGCCAGCAGAATATAGGCGGCAGAGGCCAGATTTGCTGCGAGGGCTAATACGAGAAGTGCGTAAAGATTATCCGTGAACGTCACGCTAAACTTGTCCTCTCTTAAGGATTTTCATCAGGGTTGCCAAAGGCGCTCCATTGGGACCAATTGGGACCAATAGAAGCACGGTATTGGGCAAAAGTTCTGAGTGGTGGGGCACTATAATTTAGCGATAGGGCTACGGAAAGCGAAAAAGGCGCTTTCTGAGCGAGAATTTTAACCATGGATAAAGCCTCAGGGCCCCGGTTTTGGCCCTTTTTCATCTCTATTTCCATTGCTTCCAGTACAGTTTAGCTATGTTGGGACGATTGTCGAATTGGCTTAAGGGTAATTACCCCATATTCTGGCAAACCCTCTTATAAGTGGGGGGCTTAATGTGGTGTGACAGGGAAAATGAGCAAAGCCTTTACCAAAGAGAGCGAAAACGATGGCGACGACGACCTCCCAGAGGCGCCTGAGCCGCTTCCCCCTGGTGTTAAAAATTATATTACGCCGGAAGGATTGGCTTGCCTTCAGGCTGAATTTCGCCAGTTGATGCGGGTCGAGCGCCCCAAGGTCGTCGAGACCGTCTCCTGGGCGGCGGGCAATGGCGACCGTTCGGAAAACGGGGATTATATCTACGGCAAGAAACGGCTGCGCGAAATTGACCGGCGACTGCGCTTTCTGCAAAAGCGTCTGGATATCGCTGAAATGGTTGATCCTGCTCGTCAGACCAACCGGGATCAGATTTTCTTCGGGGCCACGGTCACCTACGCCGATGGTAAGGGCAGAGAACGAACGATCAGAATCGTCGGTGTTGACGAGATTGGCTCCGATGAGAGGAATATCAGCTGGATATCACCCCTCGGGCGGGTGCTTCTCAAAGCAGGGGAGGGTGATGTTCTGAAAATGAGCGCACCGGGCGGAATCGATGAAATCGAAGTTCTTAAAATCTCCTATGAGGATGGCTAATTCATTATTCTCAGGGGTTCTAAGAAGGGGGGGATTTACGATGAATTCAGCGATAGGTGGGCTGGCAAAAAAGTCCTTACCTAAATTCCCCGGCTGGTGGCTGGCGCTCGGCCCAGGCGTGGTCTGGATGGCGCTTGCTCAGGGGAGTGGGGAGCTCATCTGGTGGCCTTATATCATTGCCAAATATGGGCTGACTTTTCTCTTCCTCCTTATTCCCGCCTGTCTCCTGCAATACCCGCTAACCGTTGAGATCGGCCGTTATACGCTTTTGACCGGTGAAAGCATTTTTCATGGATTCGTGCGTCTGAACCGGGGCCTGGGCATTTTCCTCTGGATATTGATGTCGGTTTCCTTCCTCTGGTTTGGTGCCTTCGCTTCGGCCGGCGGCACCGCCATGGCGGCGCTGACAGATATGCCGGAAGGCTGGAGCCCGCGTGATCAGAGTCTTTTCTGGGGCTATCTTTCGATCGCCGTCTTCCTCATCGCTATCTTGCTCAGCAAGGTCGTCTATGTGCTGGTTGAGGTGTTTATGAAGCTGGTGGCGCTGGTCACCGTAATCGGGCTGGTCTGGGCCTGTTCCAATGATGAGGTCATCGGTGTCCTGCCGGATTTTCTTAAAGGTTTGCTTGGCCCCGTCGGGCCGATGCCGCAGCCTTGGGATGACAATGACGCAACCAAGCTGTTGACGGCAATTACGTTTGCCGGGCTCGGCGGTTTTTGGATTCTTTTTTATTCCTACTGGCTGCGGGACAAGGGCAGTGGCATGGCCACCCATGTGGGGCGGATTACCGGGCCGATTGCGGGAAAGCCGGAAAAGGTGACAACGGACGGCAATCTGCCAGAGGATAATCTTGAGAATAAAACGCTTTGGTCCACTTGGATGAAATATCTCCGTACCGATGCCCTAACCGGTATTTTAGGCAATATGTTTACCACCCTGATGTCCTGTCTTCTCGCCTATGCCCTGCTCTTTCCCAAGGGCCTGCTGCCGGAAGGCTATGAAATAGCCGTCGTCCAAAGTCAGTTTTTCGAGATCAGCTGGGGTGAGGCTGGGCGCGTCGTTTTTCTTGTCATTGCCGCCGCCTTTCTCTCCGATACCTGGCTGGCGACAGTAGATGCGGTGAGCCGCATGCAGACCGATATTATCCAGATCCTCTTTCCCAAGACCCGCCGCTGGCCAGCGCGCCGTCTCTATTTTATCTTTCTTGGAATGCTGACCGTCATTACGTCCCTGACCATGCTGCTTGATGCACCGGGGCCACTGATCCTGACAAGTGCGGTAATCGGCTTTGTCGGGACGGTAATCTTTCCGGTTGCCCTCTATTTCCTCAATCACCGCCTTCTCAGTCCTGAACTGCCCCAATGGGCCCGTCCCGGTCGCCTCATGGCCTGGCTGCTCGGCGTTTCCTTCCTCGCCTATGCCAGTCTGGCCGTTGCCTATCTTTATGTGACGTTTAGGGGGTGAGACTGTAATTCCTATAAATAATTTATTGTGATATTAAGTTATGGTGTTGGGATCGAATCACTTTTTGGGGGAGAGTGCATTGGAAGACTTTTTAACAGGTAATGAACTTACGTTCCCGGAAGATGGGATCATTGTCAGCAAGACCGATCTTAAGGGTCATATTACCTACGGGAACGAAACCTTTTTTGAAATTGCCGGCTATAGCGAGCATGAGCTTCTCGGTCAGCCCCATAATTCGATCAGGCATCCGGAAATGCCGCGATGCGTATTTAAGTTATTGTGGGACACCATTCAGGGTGGCAATGAAATTTTTGCCTATGTGGTAAATCAGGCCAAGAATGGTGATTATTACTGGGTCAACGCCCACGTAACGCCAAGTTTTGACAGCAATGGAGCCGTTATTGGCTATCATTCAAACCGGCGGGTTCCCAACCGTCAGGTCATCACCGATGTGATCGCGCCGCTTTATCAAGCCTTGCGAGCTGAAGAGCGGAAAAATGGTGACAAGAAAGAAGGGACTGCTGCCTCGACAAGGATGCTGACAGGAATTTTGGAAGAGAAGGGGATCGATTATGAACGCTTCGTGCACTCTCTCTAGGATCGAATGGTTGATAAAAGGGTTGGCGGGATGTTTTGTCCTCGTCATTCTTTCTGAGGCCGCCATCGGCGGTTTCACAATTGTTTCCATGGTTGTGGCCCTTGGTGGGCTGGCCCTGGTTTTTCTATCCATCAAAGCCTTGGGGGAGATCCGCACAGTCCTTGAGGAGGCAACCGAGTGCTGTCTGGCAATCGATCAGGGAGATTTCGAGGCCCGCATTCTCCATATTGAGGACACGGGGGCTTTGGGGCACTTGCAGAACGGTATCAACCGCATGGTTGATCGCGCGGATGCGTTTGTTCGCGAGTCCGCTGCGACAATGAAATATGTCAGCGAGAAAAAGTTTTTTCGGAAAATCCAGGAACAAGGCATGCCAGGGGCTTTTCTACACGGTTCGCGGATCATCAACGCGGCTGTGGATAGTCAGGCCGAGGTAAGTAAACAGGCGCAAACCCTGGCGACCAGTGTCGGGGTATCAGTGGGTCAGGTGAACGAGAAATCGAAGGAAATCCTCACAGCGGCCAACGAATCCTGTAATAAAGTTGAGGGCGGTTCAAGCCGCTCAATTGAGGTTTCGGAATCTGCTCAGCGGTCCCGGGAATATGTCCAGGCCGTATCCGCCGCGACGGAGGAACTTGATGCTTCTATTCGGGAAATCAGCTCACAAGTTGCCCTGTCATCAAGCACGGTTGTCGATGCTGTGGAGCGGACGGTTGAGGCGACAAAACAAATCGAGGGGCTGGTTCAGGCCGCCGAGAGTATCGGCAGTGTGGTTAGTATGATTACCGATATTGCCGAACAAACAAATCTTTTGGCACTTAACGCCACCATTGAGGCGGCGCGCGCTGGTGATGCGGGAAAGGGGTTTGCCGTTGTCGCTAATGAGGTCAAGAATCTCGCCGGGCAGACGGCCAAGGCGACCGAGGAAATCACCGGTCAGGTCAAGGGCATTCATGCTGCTACTCAGCAGGCAGTGGAGTCGATGGAAAATATCCGTGAGGCAAACGATAAGGTGAATGAGATCAGTTCCTCAATTGCCGCGGCGATCGAGGAGCAGGGCACGGCAACCGGTGAAATAGCGGGCCAGGTGCGCGAACTTTCAGACGATATAGACAAGGTGGTGGAGAACGTTATTCAGGTCGTTCAGGGGTCTTCTCAATCCGTCGCGTCGATTATTTCCGTCATCTGGTCGGCGGAAGACCTTCACGAGCCCGCCGAATCCCTCAATTCCGGGATGGATAAATTTCTGAAAGTTCTTCATTAGGCGCATCGGGCAAGCCGGAACAAGAAAAACCGAGGGTCACGACCCCCGGTTTTTTGTGGCTTAAATTCTTTATTGCCCAAATAAAGGCGGTTTAGCCGCCGTAAAAGGTTTTCTCGCCAAGATCCTTCATTTCCAGCACCGCTTCGTCGGGCCGGCCTTCGGGCTGCGTTACCACATGGGCGGCAATAACTTCGCCGATGACAATATGATGGTCGCCTCTCTCAACAATCTCGGCAACTTTGCATTCAACACTAGCCGGGGCATTGCTAAGGATTGGCGCACCGGTTTCACCATCGGAATAGGGCTCTCCGCTGATCGTTCCTTCACCGGGTTCGGCGGGCTTGAAGAAGGTGAAGGCGGCACCCTGCTGGCCCTTGCCCAGCATATTCAGGGCAAATGTGCCGGCTTTTTTCAGTGTCCCATAAAGTTGGGAATCTGATTTTACGCCAATGGCGATAAGGGGCGGATCGAATGATGTCTGAGTGACCCAATTGACGGTGCCGGCGGCAATAGTCCCTTCGTCGTCGCGGGCGGTAAGGACGTAAATCCCGTAAGGGATCATTCGCAGGGCTGTTTTCTTCGCATCGTTATCCATGATTATCCCAAATCCAGTTATGTGTTTGCGTGGCAGCTTTTCAGGCCTGGCGAGAGACTAAGGGACAATCAGTTTCTGTTCAACGGCACAGAATGTAGGGGTGTTTGGCTTGGTGAGCTTATTCGTCCTCAGGTTCAATGTTGTTAAGGGCTCTCATGATGACGGCGGCCAGAACGTCCCTTTTTTTCTCGGAAACATTGAGATGCACGGCGATGCCTTCATCAAGATCCCGGGCGACATAGCCGTTGAAAGCGCCGATCCCTTCGATATCCAGATCAACTCGCGTGCCCGGTTTTGGGCTGCTTCCAAAATCAATGTCAAAGACGATGGCGGCACCGCTGATAGAAAGATTGAGGATTGCACATTTGTGTTTTTTACCTTCAATCGTTGCCGTAGCGGTTCCGAAGAGATCAAAGCGGCTGTGGCGGCGTCCATCGTCTTGATGCTGGCCCTTTTGTTCGGTTTCGTTGCTTTTAGCCATGGCGGCAAAACTCCTAAAGTTAGCGTATTAACGATCCTGGATTAAAGACGGCGCTCACACTTAAGACAGCGCCATTTTTTCATTCAGGATATCCAAGCGCAAGCCGTATATTTGGTTGGTTCTAACAGTCATTCACCTTCCAAGGCTATTAGGCATTTATCTAAAATAAAATCAATTGATCTGTGTTCATGCAATTACTAAGCATAAGGTGTTTATGGGGGTGAGCAGGGATTGCGACCTTCGTAGAAAGACCCGGCAAGCCATAGTTAGAGGAGAATTGAAGTATGGAAAAAGAGCAAAGAGATTCCTTGGTTTCAAGGTTGATTAATGACGCGGGAAGTGCCCGGTTGGAAGCTGGGCGTTTTAAAATCGAAGAAGATGGCGGTTTTGAGAAAATATTTTCTTATGTTGCACATGGTGCGGAAAGTGCTCTCAAGTTGCTTAAGCACGATATGGGCGACGAAATTTACGAGCCCTGTAAATTCCTTATGTCTTCCATCGGCAAGATAAGGGCCGAAGGAAAGATTAAGACGGCAAATGCCCTTATGGAACAGCTTTACACCTGCCAAAGCGCCCATGAGTGTCCGCGCCGCGACCAATGCCTGACAAAGGCCAAGGAAATGACAGCGGCTGAAATGCTTCCTGCCTAGGGCGGTATCCTGCTTTTAGAAATGAAGCTGGAGAATGGCGCTGATGGCGTGCTGGTCGCTGTCCAGAGTGGGGCTGTCGGCCACTCCGAATTTGTTTGACCAATAGTCGTATTCAAAGCCCAGGTACATCTGGTCCGGTCGGTTCCAGAAATTCCCGATGTCGAGTTTCATCTGGGGAACGAAATGCAGGTTCTCCGCCTTTTGCCCGAGTCCAGCGACATAATCGATAAAACCGTCGGCCAGAAATTTTGCTTCGCCAATGGTAAAGGGATAGGCGGCGGCAAACGTTACCTGGATGTCCTCAAACCCGTATCCTGGGTCTTTTCGGGCATAGAGATTTATGTTGGCGTATCGAAACCCCTCATAGCCGATTAACTCAAGCATCGTAAATTTCAGGTCAAAGCCAAGGCCGAGAAGGAATGCTTCGCTCAAATCGGGCTTTTCACCCCGTTCGTACGTGCCTGCAATCAGCATATCTTCAACGACCAGGTAATTACTGTGAAAGAGAGCGAAGCTCAGATCATATCCACTGATTTTGCCCAGACTGAGACGGGGGGAAAATTCCCCATACCAATCCGTATCGGCGTTGTGAAACTTGTAGTAATCGATAAAGGCAAAAAGATCGCCAAAGGCCCAATCACTGAAATGCTCGATTGTTACCGTTGTCTGAAGGTGGGGGTCAATTTCAAAGCCCGCGCCATGAAGAAGCGTGATGCTGGTATCGGAATAATTAATTAGTGACGTCTGGGTGGGGGGCTCCTTAGCCCAAGCCATAGTCGATGTTGCCACCATCAGCCATACAGGCAGAAAAAAACAAAAATATGAATTGGCCGGTTTCATGATTACATCGCTGTTGATGCTCCCACTGCTTTGGCGGGAACCGTAAAAGTCCTCAGTAACGGTTTTGCTCCCCCTGAATTGACCGCTGGAGGTTGAGTTGCGAACGTTGCAGCCGTTCTTGTGCAAGTTTTATTTCCCTTAACTGGATAGCCTGTTGCCGCACAAGAAGAGCCTGAGGTTCAAGCGAGTTCTGTTGATTTAATGATTGCTGCTGGCTGACGCTTCGCGATGCGGAGGTCAGGCGTTGCTGTTCGGCTATAAGTTGTTGTTTCAGCTTATTCTGCTGCTCTCTGAGCGAGGCCAGACGTTCAATTCCCTGCTGGTACTGAGTATTTTTATGGTCCTCTGAAATTCGTTTTTGTTGCCGGATTTGTTCGGTTTGTTGCCTTTTATTGCTCTGAGAGAGAGATTTTTGCTGCTGCTCAAGGGCTGTCTGTCGGAGGTCGATTTGACGCACAAGGTCGGCTTGCTGCTGCTCCAGGTTAATCAGTTGTTGCCTGTTCTGGCGTTTCTGAGTTTGAAGGGTTTCTTTCTGTTGTTGCAACTTGGCGTCGAGAAGATTGCGCTGATCTATCTGGAGGTCTTTTTGTCGCTGTTGGGAATCCTGGCGCAGGGTAGAGGCGCGAGCCTCTTGATCGACGCGGTGATCACGGGAAATTTGCCGCTGATTTTGTTGCAGCGTCCTTTGCAGGCTGAGCTGTTTGTTGATTCGGGCATTTTGTTGTTGCAACAGGCGCGACTGTCGAAGCCGATATTCACGTTGCTCGCGTTCGATCCGGCGTTGCTGGCGGATGTAATTTAAATCAAAATTAAGCAGAGTCTCGTCCTTTGCGTTTGCTGCCTGGGCGATTTGAATGGGCATCTGGCCCATTTGAAGGCAGGAGGCGCTCGGGGTTGCCGCCGGGAATTCGGTTGAGAGCGCGTAGGCAACAGCCCTATCAGCCGACGAGGTTAAGGCTGCCGCGTAGAGGAAAATAATAAAAATCCCGTGTCTATATCTTTTCATCTCTTGCTTTCCGAGTCGCTTCCGGTCATTCCCCGGCTTTTTGGCTGGTCTGCGCGATTGAATTCATCTGCCCTGCTATCCTTGCATGAAGCATACCATATTCTGCCATTCTTTTGAAATATGGCGCAGAAACTTAGTCTTTAAAGGCTTGTCGTCATAGGAGAGAAGCTGTCATTCTTGTTGGCGCAAACAAAGTGCTCCCGGCATGATAAAGGGGAGGCAGAACGCTATGACGATCAGGGATGAGACTCTCCTGAAAGACGCCACGGAAAAGAAAGCCTGGTTCGGGCCTGAAATCCTGCAGGTGCCGGTACTCGACAAAAAGGCCTGTCGAGCCTATGGCGAGGCGGTTCTTTCCTTGCGCCAGAACTGGATACGCCGCGAATCCAGAGCCCCGTTCTTTACCTTGGGCGGCGCGAGCTATCTGGATGCGCCGAATGGCGGGTTTCCCGCCTATGCCACCCTGGCGGAACGATTTAACCCCCTGCTTGATGAACACTTCACCCTTCTGTACCGACAACTTATAGATTGCCTTGAGAAGGCTCTGGGTGATCCGGTTTATTTTGATCCCAGGCTCTGTCGGCCGGGTTTCCACATCTATCTGAGGGATAAGGCCTTTACCCAGGATGTTGCTTCTGTCCATTTTGACCGCCAGCATGAATGTATCGACTGGTTGGGTGAGGCGGATGCCGGGGATCATACGGTTCAGACAGTAACGTTACCATTGATGGGGGCGGAAAATGGCTCCGGTATCCGGTTCTGGGATATGAAAAGTGAACGGGAGGGACAAATGGCACCGGTGGTGCGAATGCTGCTGATGGGCGCGGCGGAGAGCATCGTCTGCCCATATCAAGACGGCACGGCTTTTCTCCATAGTGGCCAGAATCTTCATCAGGCGGTTCTTATGGACGACATTGAGTCGGGAGGACCGCGAATTACCCTCCAAGGGCATCTGTTCCGCACCCGCCGGGGTTGGTGCCTATATTGGTAAGAGGCAATTTTTGGTCATAAACGACTAAATACGCAAAAGATGCATGGATATCCGGGGCGTATTGGGTATCTTGTTGGGACAGGGGGTGTGTTTATTTAAAATGCGCCTGTTGCCTGAGGCTGGGAAAGACAAGGGGGTTTTCCAAACCATGGCGCAAATATTCCGTAGTGAGGCGCTTAAAAAGCTTCGAGATCCAGAGCAGCTTGATACGGTCATCAAGCTGACCACACCGAGAGGCTGGATGAGCCTCTATATCGTTCTTTTCATTGTTGTTGCTTTGATTGTCTGGGGGTTTCTCGGGGGCATTCCCTCGCGTGTTAGTGGTCTCGGCATGATCAGGGACAGCAAAAGCGTCATTTATGACGTTAGCGCGACGGCAGAGGGCTGGGTCGAGGCGGTGCACGTCAAGATTGGTGACAGGGTGATCGAAGGGGACAAGATCGTGACCTTGCGCCTTCCGGATACCGAGACGAAAAAAAAGTCGGCGCTGACAACACTTGAGATTCTGCGCCAGCAGTACGACGAGCAATCTGCATTCACGGAAAAGGACGTTAGTGGTCGGGCCCAGAACACGGAAAAACAGGTCTCCGCCATGCAGGAATCGATCAAGGATACCCAGCAGGAACTCAATTTTTATCGCGATCTCTATAAGGTTCAGGAAGACGAGCTAAAAAAGGGCTACATCACCCGTCAGACGTTTGAACAAACCAAGGTTCAGATTTCCACTGCCGAGCAGACGATCCGCGATACCAGGAACAAGATTCTACAGGCTCGAACCGACCAGGTCGAATTTAAGAACGATCAAAAACGTACCCTGGCCCAGATGGAACAACAAATTGTTCAGGCGGAAAACACGCTTAAAGAGATAGAGACGACGCTTGATACTGAAAAAGTAATTACCAGCCCCGTCGAAGGTCGGGTGACGGAAATTGATACCAAGCTCAACGCCCAGGTTGGGCTGGGGGCGCAACTCGCGGTAATTCAGAAGTCTGGTGAAGAGCTGATCGTGACGGCTTTCTTCCAGATCGGAAAGGGAAAGAAGGTGCTGGTCGGGATGAAGGCGGAAATATCTCCGGCCTCCGTCGAGCGGGATATTTACGGCGTTATTCGTGGACGGGTAACGGCGGTTAGTGAGCTCCCTGAAAGCCAGGCCGGGATAATGGAAATTTTCGGTAACTTATCTGTGGCCGAGGATATGATGAAGGCGGGGCCGCCGCTCAAGATTACGATCGAACTTGATGAAGACCCCAAGACTTTTAGTGGTCTCAAATGGTCTTCGTCGAAAGGGCCGCCGGTGATTATCACGCCGGGTACCACGGCTTTTACAACTATAACCGTGGAAGAAAAGCGTCCCATCGATTACGTCATTCCGATCTATGAGACATGGTTGGGTCACCGTAATTCGGAGGATGATAGTGGCTGAACCTGCTGAGTCTGCCAAGGCCCCCGAGCCGGCCGAGGCGGACAAAACGACATTCTTAAGGAAGTCTCGCGTCCGTACGCCCACCGTTTTGCAAATGGAGGCGGTTGAATGCGGTGCGGCGTCTTTGGCCATGGTTCTTGCTTATCATGGTCTCTGGGTGCCACTGGAAGAATTACGAATTACCTGCGGTGTTTCTCGCGATGGTGCCAAGGCCAGCAATGTGGTCAAGGGTGCCCGCGTCTATGGTATGGAGGCAAAGGGGCTTAAGGCCGATGTTGATGAAGCTCTGAAGCTCGAATTCCCATTTATCGTTTTCTGGAACTTTAACCACTTTGTCGTTGTCGAAGGGGCAGAGGGGAATAAGGTCTACATCAACGACCCTGCCTCTGGGCCACGCAAGATAAGCCGGAAAGAGTTCAGCGAAAGCTATACCGGGGTCGCCTTGACCATGAAGCCGGGGCCTGAATTCAAGAAGGGCGGTGAGCGCCGCAGTATCTTTAAGGCACTCAATGGCTATTTGAAAGGCTCCAAGACGGTCCTTTCATATATCATCATGGTCAGTATGGTTCTGGTCGTTCCCGGTCTTTTGATGCCGGCGTTTCTCAAGGCCTTTATCGATGATGTTCTGATCAAGGACCATAATACCTGGCTGTTTCCCATACTCGTCGGCCTTTTGTTGACGGCGGTGTTCAGTGGGTTTCTCACTTTTATTCAGCAGCGATATTTGTTGAGAGTGCAGATAAAGCTAGCCATCAGTCTGGCCGGAAAATTCTTTTGGCATGTTCTCAGGGTGCCGGTTGTTTTCTATACCCAGCGTTATGTCGGCGATGTGGCGGCAAGGGTCAAATCCTGTCACACCGTCGCCTCTTTGCTGTCGGGATCGCTTTCGACGAATGTCGTCAACTGCATGATGATCGTCTTTTACGCCGCTGTGATGTTGCTGTACAGCATCCCCTTGACCCTTATTGCCGCTATTCTCGCTCTGGTTAATGTGGGGGCGCTGCAAGTCGTCAAGCGCAAGCTGAAAGACCTCAACAGTCACCTTCTGAACCAGCAGGCCAAGCTGACCGGGGCGTCGATGGCCGGTCTGCAAGCCATTGAAACCTTGAAGGCGACGGGCACTGAAAACGATTTTTTTGGAATTTGGTCGGGCTATCAGACCAACGCCATCAATACCAACCAAAGCCTGGGCTCCTATTCGGCTTTTCTAAATAGCGTGCCGGGGCTTATCAACAGTGTGACGACGGCGCTTATTCTCGGGACCGGCGGTTTTCTGATCATCAATGGTGAGTTGACGATCGGCGGGCTTGTCGCTTTTCAAAGTCTGCTCGGTCACTTTACCGGGCCGATTCAGCAACTCGTCGGTTTTGGTGCACAAATCCAGCAGATCGAGGGTGACCTTAACCGGCTTGACGATGTTTTTCGGTATAAGGCGGATCCGATTCTTGCCCTCGACGAGGCAGGTGAAGACGGTCCGGAAAAGGCCGACAACGACAATGATACGGATGCCACACCGGCCTACGGAGGGCCGGATCAGCTTTCCGGTGCCATTCATATCCGTAATCTCAGCTTTGGCTACTCTTCCCTTGAGGCACCTCTTATTGAGGACTTCAATCTCACTCTGACACCGGGAAAACGGGTCGCCTTTGTTGGTGGTTCGGGGAGCGGTAAATCGACTCTGGCGAAACTGATCCTCGGCCTCTATCAGCCCTGGTCGGGGACAATTCATTATGACGGCTATTCTATCGAGCAAATTCCGCGCAATATTTTCACTAATTCTGTTGCCTCTGTGGACCAGGAAATATTCCTCTTTCAGGGAACCATCAGCGATAATCTCACCATGTGGGATCCGTCCATCCCGAAGGAATTCATGGTTCGGGGCGCTAAGGACGCCTGTATCCATGATGTTATTACCGAGCGTTCCGGTGGATATGAATCCGAAGTTTCCGAGGGCAATACTAATTTCAGCGGCGGCCAGTCCCAGCGGCTTGAAATAGCCCGCGCATTGACGCGCAACCCGACGGTCATCGTTCTCGACGAAGCGACGGCATCACTCGACCCGTTGACGGAAAAGGTAATCGACGACAATTTGCGGCGACGAGGATGCTCCTGCATCATCATTGCCCATCGCCTCAGTACCATTCGCGATTGCGACGAGATTATCGTCATGGATAGAGGAAAGCTCGTTGAACGCGGGACTCATGATGAACTGATGGCCCTTAAAGGGCGTTATTCTCAACTGGTGGCGATGCAATGACAAAGGCCGGCAAAATAAAGGACCAGCTCCCTACGCCCCGTTTGCGGGAAAAAGCGGCCGGTGTTGTTTATGAGGCTTTGGGGACAAAGAAAAAGCCCCAGACTATGGGAGCCAATGCGCCGTTTCTTATCGATGATAGCGACAGGGCCTGGCTGGTGCTCAATGGCAGCATTGATATTTTTTATCTTCGCGATGGTTCTGTAGAATCGGCTAAGGGAATTCATGGCATTCGTCATCAAATTGTACATCTCGACAAGGGGGATGGTTTGATCGGGTTTGCCGGCATTAAATCCTCTCACCGCATTCTGGCCGTGCCGAGCAACGGCGCCGAGATTTTTGAAACCACCCGTTCCAAAATTCTAAAACTCGGCAATAAGGGTGGCAAGATTGCTGCTGCTGTTGAAGAATTGATTGATGTCTGGATCTACCAGTTGATCCATGGGATTGGCTCATCGCGGCCACCGCGCGATTCAAAGCCGTTGACGCATGGCGGCGATTACGAGTTTGGCCAGGGCACCGCCATTCAGGGTATGGACAGGCCGATCTGGATAGATATTGATAAGATCGAGGGGGGCTATAATGATATTGTCCCGATTGAGAGCAAATCTTCAGGGGGTCGTTTTCTTCCCCTGACCCATGATTCCTGGCTCAGGCTTGACAAAGATATTAAATGCCATCCGATTTTAACCGGTGCCTGGTTCGAAAAGGGAGATCCAATTGCCGATCTGGATTTTTTTAATCAGATCGCCCTGGAAGTTGTCAATAAAACCATTGCCAGGATCGCGGAGGAGCATGAAGAGCGGGTCAATCTAAAACAGCGCTTTGGACAACAGGTATTCAATACAGCTTTGCGCGCTATGGTTGGTGTCCTTGATAAAGCCCAGCGCATCTTTCTCGATATTTCCGGTGATCCGCTTTCGGTGGCGTGCGAAATGGTTGCCGGGGCGAGCGGGATCAAAGTCAAGTTGCCCAAGGGCGGCGAAAGTGATCTGAGAAAGCTTAAAGATCCGGTCCAGTCAATCGGTCGTTCATCGGGGTTCCACGTTCGTCAGGTCTCTCTTTCCGGCGAGTGGTGGACATCGGATCACGGGCCGTTACTGGCATTTTACGGGGCCGAGAAAAAGCCCTGTGCATTACTGCCGATCTCGCCCCATATGTATCGATTGGTTGATTCTGAAACGGGTATTGATGAGATCGTTACGCCCAAGATCGCCGCAACCATAGATCAGGAAGCCTTTTATTTCTTCCGGCCTTTTCCCCGAGGAAACCTTACAGCCAAGGATATTTTTCTTTTCTCCCTGCGAGGCGGTAAACGGGAAATGTGGCTTGTCGCCGGTATGATCGTTCTCTCAGGCCTTCTTTCTCTGGTCACCCCTGTCGTCACCGGCTGGATCATGGATCCGATTATTCCAGAGGCCATGCTCAATCAGTTGACGGTGCTCGTCCTCGCTTTGATTATTGTCGGTATATCAGCGTCCGGCTTTTCCCTTGTTCAGTCGATTACGATGTTACGGCTTGAGGGAATGATGGATAATTCGGTGCAGGCTGCGGTCTGGGATAGATTACTGAAGTTGCCCGCGTCCTTTTTCAGAAAGTTTACGGTCGGCGATTTGACTAACCGTGCTGATGGTATCGACGCCATGCGCCAGTTGTTGACGAGCTCGGTTACGGCGACCTTGCTGCATACCGTTGTTGGTGTGTTCAGCCTGATTTTGATGTTCTATTACGATTGGCATCTGACTCTGATTACCGGCATCATCGTTATCATATATGGAATTTTCACCTATTTCTTTGGCCGTAAAATTCTCAGTCGCAACCGTGATCTTATGGCCCTGGTGGGGCGAATTCAGGGGATCGTGCTTCAGCTTCTCGGTACTGTCTCGAAGATCCGGGTAACGGGCTCTGAACGAAGCGCGTTCAGTCAATGGTCCCGGCCCTATGCAGAGATGATGTCGATCAATTACGACCAGGCCAACATCAGCAACTGGTTGACGGTCTGCCATGTGGTCTTCAGCTATATCGCCGTAATTGGCATTCTCGCGGTGATCGGCTGGGAGGGTGATATTCTCTTTGATTTATTCAAAACGCCGTCAGACTGGGATGCGATTACCAGTGACAAGGTCCAGACGTTTATGCCGACCGGCAAGTTTGTCGCTTTTCACGTCGCCTTTGGCCAGTTCCTTGCGGCTGTTTTCGGGTTTGCCGGGGTTGCCATTCAGCTGGTTAATCTAAAGCCCCTGTATGAACGTGTCGAACCTATCCTGCTCGAGGTGGAAGAGACCGATGACAGCGCCGCTGATCCTGGTGAATTAAGCGGCGCCATTGAGATCAAAAACGTCAACTTCCGTTATAGTCCTGATGGGCCATTGGTTCTCAAGGGATTGAGCCTGAAGGCACAGCCGGGTCAGTTCATCGCCATTGTCGGGCCGTCGGGGGCGGGCAAGTCATCGCTTGTGCGCTTGCTGCTCGGCTTTGATAAAGCCGAATCAGGCGCTATTTTCTTTGACGATCTGGATCTTAATGGGCTTAACAAACGCGCCGTACGCCGCAATTTCGGAGTTGTCCTGCAAAATGGAAAGCTGCTGTCCGGGTCGATCTATAACAATATTGCCTCAGGTGCCAATATCACCCGCGATGAAGTGTGGGAGGCGGCGCGTCTGGCCGGACTCGACAAAGATATCGAGGCCATGCCGATGGGCATGGAAACTTTCGTCAGCGAGGGAGGGGCAACCTTTTCCGGCGGCCAGTGCCAGCGTCTGATGATCGCCCGCGCGGTGGCGCGCAAGCCCCGCATAATTATTTTTGATGAGGCGACCAGTGCACTCGACAACGAAACCCAGGAAATTGTCAGCAAGGGCCTGGAAACTCTCAACAGCACGCGGGTGGTCATCGCCCATCGCCTCAGCACCATCATTAATGCCGATATCATCTATGTTGTTGTTGCCGGCGTCGTTGTCGAAGAAGGCACGTATCAGGAACTGATGGAGAAGGACGGCGTGTTTGCCGAGCTGGCTAAACGCCAGCTTGCCTAACCTGCAACGTGCGGCCGAACAGTTATGAGCCCTTCTGAAAATACTGGTGATCCCCCGTCTGGTAATGACGTATTGGCGCAGCAGGCCATCGTTACCGGTATCATTTGCCGCCATATAGCGGGGATCAGTTTTGGCACGACGGCCCTGGCGTTGCACAGGCAGGGTATTCTTAAGGATCTTGCGGCGAGCGATATCCCTGTCGCCATTGATGCGCTTGCCCAATCCCGTGAAGTGCGTCGGGGCTATTTCCACCTCGCCTTCAAGCTTCTCTGTACCGAAGGGCTGATTGAGCGAAGCGGAGATATCCCTGCCGGCGATACCCGAGTCATATTGACCCCCGAGGGGCGCGCATGGGTGCCTTTGGCGTCGTCCTACGAGCAGATGCCCGCACTTCTTGATGCAGCGTTGGAAATCTCTGGTCTTTTTGACGGTGGCGACGGCCCGGATATTCATTCTTTGCGTGATCTTTTTAATCCACCGGTGCTGGCTGATGCTGTCGGGCCGATGGCTGATCGGGTGCGGGGACATCTTGAAGGGCCGGTAATTTCGGCCGTGATGTACGAGCTTTATCGCCGGAATTTCTTTGATAAAATGAATGAAAAAGAAGCAGCGCCGTTTTCCTTTGCTGCTCTGGGTGTACCTTCCGGTGCGGCAGAACTGGCTTTTTATTTTCTCGATAGCCAGGGCTGGGTCGCCGGTGAACAGGCGGCGTTGACCTTGACGACAGCGGGCCAACTGGCCTGTCGTCTTTGTGTTCAGACCTTTTACCCTCTCGGTTATATCCCGACCTATCGCCGAGTGCCGGAAATGATTTTCTGCGGTGATGTTGGGGATTTGGCCCGTGACGATGCGGGCAATGAGCGCCATGTTGATCGGGCACTCGATATTGAGTTCAGCGGTCTTGTTTTCGAGAAAACCTGCAAAGCGCCTTTTTTTGAGATGGTGCTGCCACTGTTCGATCGTGAACCGCTGTCCGAACAGCCCATTGCGGTTATCGATTCTGGATCAGGTGACGGCACCTTGTTGCGGGAACTCTTTTTTGCCATTCGCGATAGGACCCGGCGCGGCGCGGCGTTGGCTGATTATCCCCTGGTGATGATTGGGGCTGAATATAACGCCGAGGCGCGATTGGCCAGTGAACGGGCCTTGAGCGATGCCAGCGTGCCCCATTTATGCCTGTTTGGGGATATTTCCGACCCTGGTTGTCTTAAGGCGAACCTTGCAGAAAAGGGGATCGACGCTGCCAATGCGCTCCATGTCAGCAAATCGGTTATTCACAATCGCCCCTATCGCTCACC
>JABJES010000176.1 GCA_018663165.1 Rhodospirillaceae bacterium | reverse complement strand
GAACAGCGACCACCAGAATGATCTGGAGAGTGGTATTAAGCTTGCTGATCCACAAAGGGTTCATCTTCAAATCATCGCTGTCCTGAATATAGATGAATAATGCCCCACCGACGATCAGGAGATCACGGAAAACAACGAGAATAACCAACCAATCCGGAAGAGCTGCCTGATAACCCAGAGTGATATAAATCCCCACCAGCAAAGCCTTGTCGGCAATAGGGTCGAGATAGGCACCGCTTGAAGACTGAGCATCAAGCTTACGGGCGAGATAGCCGTCGATGGCATCGGATGCCCCGGCCACCAGGAACAGCCAGAACGCAGCAACATAAACGCCGTTGAGAATCAACCAGATGATCAGGGGAACGCAAAGCAGACGAAAAACACTGATATAATTTGGAAGACTGGCCAGCGCTGTCATCAATTACGGCTTTTCTTTAACATTCCGTATCGAAACCAGTTCCCAGGTGGTATCGCCCTTCTTGAGTTTGAGGTCGTTCTGGGCAAGCGCCAAACGAAGCTGGTCGGAATCGCCGAGATATCTCAAATCAACCCGCGCTCCATTGCGGGACAGAGAGAGAATTTCGGTTTCGCGAACAATCGGTACGGCTTTAAGCCGATTGCGAATGTCGATCCATTGCCGCATATCCTTGAAAGGAATCGAAACCCGAAGACTCTCCGGACGGCGGTCAAAAGCGACAATATTGTCTCGTTTCCAGTCCTCCTCAACCTGTCTTGCAACCTCGTTAGCGGCGAAGAATAAAAGTTGGTCGATGGTCTCGCCGGTCTCGCCGACAAAACTGAATACATGAGTGTATTCCCGCGACGAGGCGCCGAACCGGCTGACCGAAACATCAAGAGCTGGACGGTTTTGCAAAGGATCCATATTCAAGGTCGCCACCGTCACCAACGTATCGGTAGCTCCGTAGCGTTGGGCAATGGCGTTAAGCTTGGACTTGTCGGCGGCCATTGCCTGCAACGAGCCGATGGCGGCAACGTCGGTAAGATCACCCAGAGGCACTTTTAAAGGAACCGGAAACCCTTCATCATCGCGAGCTGCCCAAGCCAGACGCCAGGGGTTTGGATCATCCCAGAGCAACTGGGCCCCGGCGAGTTGGTAAACCGGAATCACCAGAACCGGCTTACTGGCGGTCTCGGAAAAGGGAATGCCGGAATCACGCAGGAAACGCCTGATCTGCGATGGTTTAAAACGGTAGGTGATCTTGGCCAGATAACGCACGGAAGAGGTTTTTTCGTCTTTGACTTCGATCCCCTGGACATATTCAGCAATCTCATCGTCTTCGAGAGTCGACAAATTATCATAATCCGACGACAGAATCAGGCGGTCTAGAAGGATCAGAAAAGCCCTCTTCTGACCCTCGGCAAGAGCCTTCCCACGGGCAAGATTGGCGGCCGAGGCGGTTTCATCAACCTCAACATCGGTGACAGTGAAGATATCGCCCCCTGCGGCGCTTACACTCTGCCCGCCCCCCCAGACGCCGATAAACAAAACGCCGAGAAACAAAGCACAGCGGAAACCACTGCGGAAACCACTGCGGAAACCACTGCGGAAAACGCGGAAGAAAGGAAAGAAAAAATGGCCGTATACGAGGATCATTGCAAACCGTGAAAGATAAAGTATGTTCAAAACGCCGTTTAAGCGGATCTTTCAAGCCTTATACTTCATCAGGAACGAGGACACCATAAGCAGCCAGACCTATAAAGACGCCGGAGTCGACATTGCCGCCGGAAATGCCCTTGTCGACGCCATTAAACCTCTTGCCAAAGCAACCGGACGGCCAGGGGCCGACGGCGCGCTGGGCGGCTTTGGCGGCCTTTTCGACCTCAAGGCCGCAGGATTTACAGATCCGGTTCTGGTCGCCGCCACTGACGGCGTGGGAACCAAACTCAAACTGGCGATTGACACCGGTCTCCATGATGGAATCGGTGCCGATCTTGTCGCCATGTGCGTCAATGACCTGGTCGTCCAGGGAGCCGAACCGCTCTTTTTCCTCGATTATTACGCCACCGGCCAGCTTGACCCAAAGACCGCAGAGAGCGTAATTGCCTCCATCGCGGCGAGCTGCCGGGAAGCCGGATGTGCGCTGATCGGTGGTGAAACGGCGGAAATGCCCGGCATGTATGAGGGAGGCGATTATGATCTCGCCGGTTTTGCCGTCGGTGCCGCCGAGCGCGGCCAGATTCTCACCGGGCAAAACGTTGGGAACGGCGACGTTATTCTCGGGCTGGCCAGTTCCGGCCTCCATTCCAACGGCTTTTCCCTGGTCCGTAAGATTATCGAAGGGCGCGGCCTCGACCTCACTGACCCGGCCCCGTTCGAGAACGGCAAAAGCCTTGGCGAGGCGCTGCTTGCCCCGACCCGGATCTACGTCAAAAACTGTCTGCGTGCCCATCGCAGCGGCAAGGTCAATGCCTTCGCCCATATCACCGGCGGCGGCATCATTGAAAATATCCCCCGCATCCTGCCCAAAGGCCTCTGCGCCGAGATCGATGCCGCAAGCTGGCCTCTGGCGGATGTCTTCGCCTGGCTGGCCGGCAACGGTGATATTCTGCCTAACGATCTCGCCCTGACCTTCAACTGCGGCATCGGCATGGCGGTGATTACCGCCCCCGAAGACGCCCATTCGGTGGCCGAGAATTTGCGCGCTGGCGGCGAAACCGTCTATGAAATCGGCCAGGTCAAAGCCCGGCAAGGAGATACTCCAGCGCTTATTCTTGCCAATACGGAATCCTGGACCAAGGGAGAGAGCATAAGATGATGCGCGTTGCGGTTCTCATCACCGGACGCGGCAGTAACCTTGGCGCCCTGGTCGAGGCCGTTTCGGTCAAGGATTTTCCCGCCGAAATCGCCCTCGTGCTTTCCAGCAAGCCGGACGCAGCGGGGCTTGAAATCGCTGAAAAAGCCGGGATTCCCACAGCCATCATCGATCACAACGATTTCGACAGCAGAACAGCCTTCGATGAGGCGTTAAACGAACACCTCGAAGCAGCCGACATCCAGTTCATCTGCCTGGCCGGATTCATGCGTATTCTGACCGAGGAATTCGTCGGTAAATGGCGCGACCGACTGATCAATATTCACCCTTCCCTGCTGCCGTCCTTTAAAGGCCGCAATACCCACGAACGGGTGCTCCATGCCGGGGTCTGTTTTTCCGGCTGTACCGTCCATTTTGTGCGCCCCGAGATGGACGAGGGACCGGCGATTGTCCAGGCGGCCGTGCCGGTTCATGCTGAAGATAGCGCCGACGATCTGGCAGCGCGGGTCCTCAAAGCCGAACATCACGCCTATCCCCTGGCCCTGCGCCTGATCGCCGAAGGCCGGGTGCGGGTGATCGACGAGAAAGTTCATATTGAGGGTGCCCACTCTCCCGGCGACTATCTGCTCAACCCGACAGAAGAAAGCTAACCCCCAAAAACACAACACCCCTTTCCTTTTCAGGATATTTTGCGCTATAGAAGATCATCCTTTTTAATTCACTCTACCGGGAGATAGAAAAAAATGGCTGCAGATAACGAACTTGAGCGCCACCAGCACGACT
>JABJES010000093.1 GCA_018663165.1 Rhodospirillaceae bacterium | reverse complement strand
GAGCTGGCCGCCGCCCTTGGCCGTGAAGAGATCGTCGTCGTTTCCGGCATGGCCAGAGGAATCGATACCGGGGCTCATGAAGGTGCCCTTCAGAGCGGCACGATCGCGGTTCTGGCTGGCGGCGCCGATCACATCTACCCTAAGGAAAACGAGGCCCTTTACCGGCAGATTTGCGGAATAGGGGCTGTCGTTGCCGAAGACCCCTTGGGCCGCACACCCAAGGCCCAGGACTTTCCGCGTCGAAACCGGATTGTTTCCGGCCTGTCCTACGGGGTCACCGTTATTGAGGCGGCGCGCCGTTCAGGGTCACTGATCACGGCCCGGCTGGCCGGAGAACAAGGCCGCGAAGTTGGCGCCGTGCCGGGTTCGCCGCTTGATCCGCGATGCCAGGGAACAAATGATCTGATCGCCAACGGTGCCACTTTGGTGCAATCGGTTGATGACATCCTGCAAGCCGTCCGGGACCAAATTAATTACGGGGTAAGTGACGACAAACAAACAGATTTTTATGGTGAGAGCCGACCCTCAACAAGCCCCGAAAATCGACAGATTGAGGCCGAAAACGAGCTCGAAACGGCCCGCCGGTCGATTGAGGAAATTTTAGGACCAACCCCCGTGACGGTTGACGAAGTTGTCCGGCAATGCCAATTGTCACCGGCGATGGTTTCCATTGTCCTGCTTGAATTTGAACTTGCAGGACGGATCGCAAGGTTTCCAGGTGGCCAGGTGAGCATTCTCCAGACCTCCTGATATAAAGGTCATTAACAACAATAAAGCGGTCCCATGAACGTCGTCGTCGTCGAATCACCGGCTAAGGCCAAAACCATCAACAAGTATCTCGGCAGCGATTACATCGTGCTGGCGAGCTTTGGCCATGTGCGCGATCTACCGCCTAAAAATGGTTCGGTTGATCCCGAAAACGATTTTGCCATGACCTGGGAGGTCAGCGATAAGGCAAAAAAACACATGACCGAAATCGCCAAGGCGATGAAGGGAGCGGATCATCTTTATCTCGCCACCGATCCTGATCGCGAGGGCGAAGCTATTTCCTGGCACATCGTCGAGTTGCTGAGAGAAACCAACAAGCTCAAAGACATTCCGGTCAGCCGGGTGGTTTTTCACGAGATCACCAAAGGCGCTATTCTCGAAGCAATGGCGAACCCGCGCGAACTTAACCGCGAACTGATCGATGCTTATCTGGCCCGCCGGGCACTCGACTATCTGGTCGGCTTTACCCTGTCACCGGTATTGTGGCGCAAATTACCCGGCAGCCGGTCTGCCGGACGTGTCCAGTCTGTGGCTCTGCGTCTGATCTGCGAACGAGAATCCGAAATCGAGATTTTCAAACCTCAGGAATTCTGGAGCGTCGAGGGGCGCTTTACCAATGAAGGAGGATCGCCCTTAACCACCCGACTGACCCACCTTCATGGAGAAAAACTGGATAAGTTTACACTGGGCGATGAAAGCGCAGCGCAAAACGCCGTCACGACGACGCAAAACGGCACCTATAAGGTCACATCGATCGAACGCAAGACCGTGCGCCGCAATCCGCAACCGCCGTTCACCACCTCAACCCTGCAACAGGAAGCCTCACGCAAACTCGGCTTTGCCGCCAAGCGGACCATGAGCACGGCGCAACGCCTGTACGAAGGCATCGCTCTTAACGGCGAGACTGTCGGCCTGATCTCT
The DNA here is from genome assembly GCA_018663165.1 of Rhodospirillaceae bacterium. Taxonomy (GTDB): domain Bacteria; phylum Pseudomonadota; class Alphaproteobacteria; order UBA11136; family UBA11136; genus JABJES01. The sequence goes on along the minus strand of JABJES010000093.1, from coordinate 18,428 downwards.
TATATGCGGACCGACAGTGTCACCCTTTCGGGTGAAGCGCTTGCCGGCAGCCGTCGGGTGATTGAAAAGGAATACGGCGGCGACTACCTGCCCCCCTCGCCACGGGTTTTTAAATCAAAGGCGAAAAACGCCCAGGAAGCCCATGAAGCCATCCGCCCGACCGATCTGTCCCGCCTGCCGGCGAACATCGGTACATATCTTGACGACGATCAGCGGCGTTTATACGAACTGATCTGGAAGCGCACCCTGGCCTCACAGATGCAGAACGCCACCCTTGAACAGGTCGCCGTCGATCTTTCGACGCCCGACGACGCAGCCCGTTTCCGGGCCAACGGATCGATCATCGTCTTTGACGGCTTTCTGAGGCTTTATCAGGAAAGCAAGGACGACGCCAAGGAGAGCGACGACAAGGAACGCATCCTGCCGCCGATGAGCGAAGGCGAGAAGGTGAACCTCGTTGATGTAACTCCAGACCAGCATTTCACCCAGCCGCCGCCGCGCTATACCGAAGCCAGCTTGGTCGGCACGCTTGAAGAACTGGGTATTGGACGTCCCTCAACCTATGCCAGCATCATCGATGTCTTGCAGGCGCGCAATTATGTCCGCCTTGATAAACGCCGTTTCGAACCCGAAGACCGGGGACGTCTGGTTACCGCCTTTCTCGAAAACTTCTTCAACACCTATGTGCAGTATAATTTTACCGCCGATCTGGAGGATCAGCTCGACGGCATTTCCGATGGCCGGATTGACTGGAAAAAAGTGCTCGGTGATTTCTGGAGCTCCTTTATCGGCGCCGTCGACGAAACCAAGGACCTGACCATCCGCCAGGTTATCGATGTGCTCGATGCCCAACTCGGCCCCCATTTCTTTCCCCGCGACGAGAACGCCTCAGACCCCAGAATCTGTCCCGCCTGCACCGACGGCCGTCTCGGCCTCAAGCTCAGTAAATATGGTGCCTTTATCGGCTGTGCGAACTATCCCGAATGCAATTACACCCGCCCCCTGGTCGTCGGTGGTGAAAATGGCGACGGCGGCAGCGATGCAGCCTTCGCCCCCCGTTCACTGGGTCCCGACCCGGAAACTGAAGAAGAGGTTAGCGTGCGCAAAGGGCCTTATGGGTTCTATATGCAGCTCGGTGAGGCGACCAAAGGCAAGAAGCCAAAGCGGGTTTCCCTGCCTGCCAGCGATGACGATAGTCGCAAGCCCGACACCATCAATCTTGAAACGGCGCTTAAATTTCTCGGCCTGCCCCGTGAGATCGGCGAGCATCCCGAAACCGGCAAGATGATCGCCGCCGGGATTGGCCGCTTTGGTCCCTATGTTCGCCATGACGGAAAATATAAATCCCTGGAGCCGGATGACGACATCCTTTCCATCGGCATCAACCGGGCGGTCGTTCTGATCGCCCAGGTCAAATCCGGTGCTGGTGGATCCGGTCGCGAGATCGGCAAGCATCCCGACGACGACAAAAAGATCGTTATCCGCTCTGGTCGATATGGACCCTATGTTTCCCATGGCAAACTTAATGCCAGCCTGCCCAAGGATTCGAACCCGGACGAATACACTCTTGAAGAGGCGCTGGAACTGCTCGCCGCCAAGGCGGAAAAAATGGGTGCCAAGAAACCGGCCAAGAAAAAACCAGCCAAGAAGAAACCGGCGGCTAAGAAAAAAGCTGCAAAGAAAAAACCGGCAGCCAAGAAAGCCGCCGCCGATACCGACGCCGACAGCTCGGCCGCCTAGAGCGTGCCCAAGGATAAATCAGCCCCGCATCTACCCAGTAAAGAGGATATCCTCGACCACATCCGCAACAACCCGGAACGGGTCGGCAAGCGAGAGATCGGTCGCGCCTTCGGCATCAAGGCTGCCGACCGCGTCTGGCTGAAAAAAATTCTCAGGGAAATGAAAGACGAAGGCCTGATCGATCATGGCAAGGGCCGTCGCCTTGAAGAAGGCGGTCAACTGCCTCCGGTAGGCATTATCGAGATTATGAGCATCGATTCCGATGGCGAACTTATCGGGCGGCCGACGGTGTGGCACGACGTGGGCGATCCGCCGCGTGTCCTTATGGCCCCGGAGCGCCGTGGACGCCCCGCCATTGCTCCCGGCGACCGGGTTTTAGCCCGCCTTAACAAATTAGACGAGACCACCTATGAAGGGCGTACCATCCGCCTCATCGCCGGGGCACCACAGGAAATCATCGGCGTCTATCGCCTTGGCGACAGGCAGGGGCGCATCGAATCCACCGACCGCCGCCACAAATCCGAATTTCTGGTGAGTAGCGCCGACTCAGGAGATGCACAAGAAGGCCAGCTCGTTTTGGCCGATATCCTCCCAGGTCGTCGTCACGGCCTGCCCCAGGCGCGAATTAAGAAGGCCATAGGCACCGCCGACGATCCTGGCGCGATCAGCCTGATCGCCATTCACGCCCATGACATTCCAACCGTCTTTCCCAAAGACGTTCTTGCCCAGGCGGAAAAGGCAAAACCGGTAAGCCTTGGCGAGCGCGAAGATTTGCGCCACCTTCCCCTGGTCACCATCGATGGCGCCGACGCCCGTGATTTCGATGATGCCGTTTTCGCCGAACCTGATCCTGATCCGGCCAATGCAGGGGGCTGGCATATGATCGTCGCCATCGCCGACGTTGCCCATTACGTGCAAGCCGGAGACCCGCTCGACAGAGAAGCGGAAAAACGCGGCAATTCAACCTATTTTCCAGACCGGGTGGTGCCGATGCTGCCCGAGGCATTGTCCAACGGCTTGTGTTCCCTTCGCCCGGATGAGGATCATCCCTGTCTGGCGGTCCATATGTGGATCGATAGCATGGGCCAAAAACGCAATCACCGTTTTTTACGCGGAATCATGCGATCAAAAGCCCGCCTCACCTATGAAAGTGTCGACGCAGCGCATAAGGGCGGGGGCGCGAGCGAGACTGATAGCGACATTACACCACTGGCCGACCACATCGCCGCCCTTTACGGCGCATTCAAAGCCCTGGCAAAGGCAAAAAAAGCACGCCATGCACTTGATCTCGACCTTCCGGATTTTAAAATTGTCCTCGACGACAACGCACAGATTACCGGCATCGAACCCAGAATGCGTCTGGACAGCCACCGTCTGATCGAAGAATTCATGATCCTCGCCAATGTCGCCGCCGCCGAGACTTTGGAGGAAAAGAAAACACCCTGCATGTATCGCATCCATGAACCGCCCGGCCCGGCTAAGGTCGAGCCTCTTCGAGAATTCCTCGACAGTCTGGGCTACAAACTGGCGGCCGGCGCGGGCATCCGGCCCGAACATTTTTCCGGTATTCTGACACGTGCCCACGGCACCGAACATATGTCTCTGGTAAGCGAGATCATTCTTCGCAGCCAGTCAAAAGCCGAATACAACCCCAACAATGCCGGCCATTTCGGACTTGCCCTGTCGCGCTATGCCCATTTCACCTCGCCCATCCGCCGCTATTCCGACCTTCTCGTTCACCGGGCTCTGATCGACGCCCAGGGACTTGGCAAGGACGGACTGGGCAATGAAGCAACAGCGCGCTTTGCTGAAATAGCCGAATATATCTCAAAGACCGAACGCCGGTCTGAAGCCGCAGAGCGTGACGCCAACGACCGCTATACCGTTGCCTATCTGGCGGAAAAAGTCGGCGCAAAATTCTACGGGCGCATCAACGGCGTCACCCACTTTGGTCTTTTTGTCACCCTTAAAGATACCGGAGCCGACGGGCTTGTTCCCATCCGCTCACTGGGCGACGACTATTATATCCACGATGAAGCCCGCCATTGCCTGCGTGGTCGCAACAGCGGCGAGGTCTTTTCCATGGGCGATCTGGTCGAGGTTCGTTTGGCCGAAGCCAATCCCGTGACCGGGGGCATGGTGTTTGAAATTCTGCGTGATGGACAGAGTATTGGGCGCAGCACAGGACGCACCATCAAACGGGCGACAGGACGCAGCACAGGGCGTGGCACCGGGGGAAAAGGAAAGCCATCAACTGGACGTGGGGGGAAAGGCCCCTCAAAAAGAAACGGAGCCAAACAGACCGGGGGGAAAAAGCGGGGAAAAAGGCCGGGCCGGAAATAACCCTGCCTAGACCAGGTTCAGCTTCTCAAGAGCAACAGCAAAATCCTCGGCAAACTCATCTCCAGAACGCACAATTGCCGCCTCATCGGGCAAATTCTTCAAGACCGAATGACCTTTGTCAAAGCTGGTGAGGACGATAAAGGGAATTTCTCTGGTCATCTCCATCGCATGAAGAGCGCGGCAGATATCGACCCCGTTCACCCCATCCATGGTTGCCGAGGCGATGACCATATCTGGCCGCATACGCAAAGCCGTGGCAAGGGCATCAATGGAGGTTGCAGCATTAAAAGTGCGAAACCCGAGCATCTGTAATTCTTTTTCAACCACCCGACCGAGGATTTTGGTTGAGGTCACCAACAGCACCTCGACATCGGTGGGCTTGGCATAGGTGCCAGCGTCAATGCTGACCCGAGCCGGGAGCTTGCGCAGGATTTCAGCACATTTCTTTTCAGAAGGGTCTTTGCCTGCCTCGGCGATATGGCGGATCTCATCAATATAGAGATGAACATCCTTGGCCTGGTCTTTGTCCAGCGAAGTGATGTCGGCGAGATAATCCTCCAGCCGGTGGGCAACCATGGTCATGAACGGAAAACCGAACGTGCCGCCCAGGCCCTTGAGAGAATGAATCTCACGATGAAAATCGGTCAGAGGCTCACCTTCCAGGTTGCTCTGACTAAAAACCCCGTCCAGGGACTTTTCCAGACTGTCCAGACGATCAAATGTTCCGTCAATGAACTCACACTTGAGGGTTTCAAGCATTTGTTCATAGGTATCGCTCGTTTCGTTCACCAAAAACTCCCTGTCTGGAAAGGCTTTAAGAAATAACCGGCGAAAAACTGGCACCACAATTGGCTCAAGGAGGTAATTAAGAATAATTCTCCCTTACAACTGCATTTATACGAGGGAATTTATTAAAAAGTAGCGAATTTTCGCCGGGAACATTAAGAAGGGAGTCCGTTTAGACCCTTGCATGGAATCATTATGCCCTATCAAGTGTCCCAAGACCCAGGGACAAGCCCACCTCCCAGCCGGATGAAGACCCTGTTAAGGGGGCTCTCCCACCTCTGCCCGGCCTGTGGACAGGGACGCATTTACACTGGCTATCTGACTATTATGCCCCATTGCACGGATTGTTCGTCCCCCTTGGCTGATTATCGCTCTGATGATGCCCCGGCCTATTTCACCATCTTTATCGTCGGCCATATTGTTGTGCCCGGCACGCTTTTGATGGAAAAATTTGCCTCTCCGGAAGTCTGGGTACAGCAAGCCTTATGGCTCCCTCTGACCCTGATACTAACCCTTTTGCTGCTGCCCAGGGTCAAAGGCGTGCTTCTTGCGTTGCAATGGCTATTAAAGATGAAAACCAGTTAAAGAATCGGGATCTGGATCAGTATTTGATGCGCATTCATTCAAGGCATAAAATTCCCTTTGGTGGGCTGAGCGAAAAGCTTTTATCGCCGCTTGTCGCCTTTCTGCTGGCAGCCTGTACCGTCCAGGGGATTCCGCAATCTCCTGAATACAGCTCGAATGATGCTTCTCGTGTGTTTTCATCCGGCTATGACTATATCGTTGATCGTTATATCGACCCTGTACGTGTCAGCGATCTAGCCATCCATGGACTCGGCAATCTGACGGAAATTGACCAGGAACTAACCGTCAATTACGAAGGCGAAAATATCAGCCTGTCGCGCAAGGGGGAATTTATCGGTTCCTATTACGCCCCTTTGGATGGTGATCAGAAATTATGGACGGATTTAACTCTTCAGGTCATTGAGAGCGGTCGGGAAAAGTCACCAGAGCTGCGCCAGGCAAAAGCAGAAGATATCTACGATTCTGTTATTTCCGGGATGTTAAAGGATCTGGACAGTTATTCCCGTTACGCTGGCGCCGATGATGCGCGTAGCAACCGGGCATCCCGTGAAGGCTTTGGTGGCATCGGTATCCAGATTCTGATCGAGGATGACGATGTGCGGATCGTCTCGGTACTCCCCAATACGCCGGCAGAGCGCAGCGGACTTCTGGCCGATGACCAGATCACCCATATTGAAGGCGAACCCGTCACTGGGCTGAATATCCATCAGGTCGTTGATCGCCTGCGCGGGAAAATCGGCTCTCACCTGGAAATAACCGTTGCCCGTGAAGATAATCCTGAACCCCTGGAAATTAGCCTCAGCCGCGCCTTGATCGTCGGCGTGACCGTTAGCTCTAAAATTCTGGACGACATCGCCTATATCCGGATTACCTCGTTCAACAAACGGACCGCCAGTGGTGTCGAAGAAAGAATCGAAAAACTACTGCCTCGCATTGATGACGGGGAAATCACCGGTCTGATACTGGATTTGCGGTCAAACCCCGGCGGCCTCCTTGATCAGGCTGTGGATATCGCCAATCTTTTCCTCGAAAACGGCCTGATCGTTTCCACCAATGGCCGCCATCCTGACAGTAATCAGAGTTTCGAAGCCGATGACGAGGATATTATCAATGGCCTGCCCATTGTCGTTCTGATCAACGGTAATTCGGCTTCCGCCTCTGAAATTGTCGCCGCAGCGCTTCAGGATCAAGGGCGCGCGGTTATCGTCGGCACTAATTCATACGGTAAAGGAACGGTGCAAAACGTTATTACCCTTCCCAATAGCAGCGAACTTACCCTGACCTGGTCCCGCTTTCACGCACCGTCTGGTTATACCCTTCAGGGCCTGGGCGTTATGCCGACAGTCTGCACAAACGAGGACAAGATAGACGTTGATGCTTCCAACGAGATTAGCGTCGAACAGATCAAGACGACGATTACCCTGACCCAGGCGGTTACCGAGAACTGGCGCTCAAAACGGGTGCCCGATAAAGCAGTAATTGAGCGACTTCGATCCGTCTGCCCGGCGCAACGCAAGACAAACGAACGGGATATCGACGTAGCAAAAAAGATTCTCCGCGAAAACGGGCTATATCAGACCGCCAAAAGCCTCTCTTTTCCGGCCGTCGCCAAGAAGAATTAACGAACTTACACCTCACTTTTTCCTGGCAATCACCCTTAATATCCCCGCTTCGGGCTTGACAGTCTCTTTGGGATGGCTATGTTCTGCCCAACTTAATCAAGCTCACCAATAACGACTGCCTCCAGATATAGCGGAATCAACTCAATGGCCAAGTCCAGCACTATTCTTGTCAAACTTGTCAGCACAGCCGACACGGGATATTTCTACGTGGCCAAGCGCAATCCCCGCCAACTTACGGAAAAGCTTGAATTCCGGAAGTATGACCCGCGCGTCCGTAAGCACGTGATTTTCAAAGAATCGAAAATCAAATAGCGTCCGGCCTTCCGCCCAAAGCGGGAACCATTTCTTAAAATTCGTTAACTGAGAATACGGCCGCCACCCGGTGGCGTCATCGCGCCTGGGTTAGATATGCTCTAAAGCCAGGCTGAATCTCCGGGACCGGCTTTGAAATTTCTGTCGAGATCCGAAACCACAATATTTCGCCCCGAATCCTTTGCCCGATAGAGGGATTCATCGGCTCTTTTGAGCAGGCTTTCCGGTGTTTCATCACCAAGATTAGCCATCGCCGCACCGATGCTTATGGTGATGCTGAGTTCGCTGGTCGTCGCATCTGAAATCTTGAAAGGCTCGTCGGCCATGGCACTGCGCAAGCGCTCGGCAACCGAAAGAACGATCTGGGACGGTGCATCTGGAAGAACGACGATAAATTCCTCGCCGCCAAGGCGTGCCACCATATCGAAACTTCTGACGCAATGTATGATCCGGCGGGAAAGTTCCTGAAGCACCTCATCGCCCGCAGCATGGCCGTAATTATCATTAACCTGCTTAAAGTGATCGATATCAATCATCAAGAGGGCGATCGGACGACCGTCCTTTTGTGAGCGATCAAGAGTTGTGCCGATATGGGCATTAGCATAACGCCGGTTATAGAGCCCGGTAAGACTGTCAGTCAGAGCCAGCGAAAGACTACGTTCATAATTTTCGCGCAGCCGGTCCTGGAAACGTTTACGCCTGATCTGGGTCCGTGTGCGGGCCAAAAGCTCATTACGTTCGATCGGTTTGACGAGGTAATCGTTGACCCCAATTTCCAAACCCTTGGCAAGTAGTTGCACATCATCTTCATCGACAAGCAGCAGAATCGGCACCTGGCGGGTTGCTTCCTCAGATCGCAACATAGAGCACAAACGCAGGGAATCCCGCCCATCGGTTTCAGGAAGATCACCGACAATGATAAGGTCAAAATTATTCTTGCACGCGACGGCCAGAGCTTCTTCATGGGTGTTGGCCGGCAGGGTACGGTCGGTATCACAGGAAAGAATCTCTTTGATCTTCATACTGACGACATCGCGCTTGTCGATCGTCAAAATCGAAGCATTCGAAATATCCATTTCGAGAAAATGCATATCGGCGTCCATGACGCCGAACTGGTCACAGGTTTCTTCCCTGCGCAGCCATTCATCCATCGTCATCTTAAGTCTGATCAGTGATTTGACCCGGGCAATCAGGGCAACATCGTTCACCGGTTTGGTCAGAAAATCGTCGGCACCAACCTCAAGTCCCCGCACCCGGTCGCTCACCTCGTTAAGGGCAGTAACCATCACGACAGGTATATGCGCCGTTTTCTGGTCGCTTTTCAACCTTGAGCAGACCTCATAGCCATCCATGCCGGGCATCATGATATCAAGGAGAATGATATCAGGAGATTGGTTTAACGCCGCTTCCAATGCCTCCTGGCCATTAAACGCCGTAATGACATTGAAATACTCGTTCGTCAGCTTAGCTTCGAGAAGCTTAACGTTGGGCAACAGATCATCGACGACCAGAATACGTGCAGACATGGTTCAAACGCCGTGAAAAGGAGAGCAATAAAATTGAATTATACTAAGAATTTTCCAACAGTGCTGAGGAATTCTGTTACCGAGATCGGTTTTGAAACATAAGCCTCGCAGCCACTCTGGAGAATCTTTTCCTCATCACCCTTCATGGCAAAGGCCGTAACGGCGATAATCGGAATGTCGGAAATGGTCTCATCCTCCCGGATCCATCTGGTAACCTCAAGCCCCGATACCTCGGGAAGCTGAATATCCATGATGATCAGATCGGGCTTATGAGTGCGGGCCAGTTCAAGCGCCTCAATACCATCTTTGGTCTTGAGGGTACTATAACCATGGGCCTCCAACAAATCACTGAACAGCTTCATGTTCAGGTCATTATCCTCAACTATAAGAATGGTTTTCGACACCCCCACCCCTTTTAAATAAATTACCAGGTTTTTTTACTTAACCGTTTATCCATAAAAAATATATGGCTTCACTCTCTTCAGACTATGACATGGATCACAATGGGATGGATTCTTTTATAAGAAGAATAATTGTTTTTAAACACATATAAAGGCTAACCATTTGTAATAGAATAAGAAAATTGACGATGAAGAATGAAAATATAAAATAAAAGAAACAGAGGGAACAGTGAAGACAGGAGGAAAAGCTTTGCGCATCGGAATAGATCTTGGTGGCAGCAAGATTGAATGTATCGCCTTGAATAATAATGGAAAAACACTTTTCCGTGAACGTATAGGGACTCCCTCCGGGGATTACGAGGCGACGGTAAAGGCTGTTGCCGCCTTCGTCGAAACGGCAGAACGGGAAACCGGAAAAACCGCCGCACGGGTTGGCGTCGGCATCCCCGGCACCCTGTCGAAAAAAAATGGTCTGGTAAAAAATGCTAATTCTGTCTGCCTGATCGGCCAACCGCTGGACAAAGACCTTGAAGCGGCTTTAGGACGTCCGGTCAGGCTTGCCAATGATGCCAATTGCTTTGCCCTCTCTGAGGCCACGGACGGTGCTGCAAAGGGCCATCAGGTCGTCTTTGGAGCAATCCTTGGGACCGGTGTCGGCGGAGGAATTGTAATCGACCAAAAAATCGTCACCGGCCCCAACGCCATTGCCGGCGAATGGGGGCATAATCCCCTGCCCTGGCCCCAAGACGATGAGAGACCCGGCCCATCATGCTATTGCAGCCAAAGCGGATGCCTTGAAACCTTTCTCTCCGGCCCTGGGCTGGAACGTGACCATTTCGAGATCAGCGGAGAAAAGCTGAAAGCTCCGGAAATCGTTGATAGAGCTGAAAATGGCAACGACGAAGCCAATCAAACCCTGATGCGCTATGAAAACAGACTGGCCCGTGCCCTGGCTGCCTTGATCAATATTCTCGATCCGGACTGCATCGTCATCGGCGGCGGATTATCGAATATCGGCAGACTTTACCAAAACGTGCCGAAGCTATGGGGTGAATACGTCTTTTCCGACCAGGTTGAGACTCGTCTGGTAGCGCCAATGCATGGCGATTCAAGCGGTGTGCGGGGCGCGGCCTGGCTTTGGTGAGGACCCTTTAAAGCCAGAAGGCCATGAGATGTGCCTCTAACTCTAGCAGCTCCGTTTTTCCAGAAGCTCGAATTTATCTAAAACGGCGCGAATGACAAAATCGCCGAAATCAAGAACCAGCTCTCGCGACACACCATTGGCGACAAGATGAATGGATGTTTCGTATTCGGGTAAATCTTGCGCTAAATCAAAATTGAAAAAAGCCAGCCGAACAGGCCAATAAGAGAGATTAAGTGAGGGATCAAGCCGGATGTTCTGTTCCTTGACCTTAGTCGCTGAGCCGATCACGGCATTGATTTCAAACATGCCTTCCTCAGTCGCGCCATCAAAGACGATCCGGGAGAGAATACGTTCTCCACGCTTTGCCGATGAAATCATCTCAAGCAGATGGCGGGTCGGAAAAATCGTCCCCTCGGGCAATTCAATCGACAATCCCTCAGGAACCGTATATTCAGCGACGCCCCCGCCATTTGGGGTTTTGAGCTTCGCGACGCCGCTATAGTGCTCGGAAAGGGCACCATTGTGGGAATTGCGGATATTAAATCGCATGGTCACCCCGTCTCGCGATTCCCAACTCGCATACCGGGTTTCAGCCTCGATATACTCGCCTGAAGACTGGTTCAGCCCCATAGTAAGGCTCTGGGACGAACTCCATCCGTCACATTCTTTCGGCCACTCGATGACCATTTCCCCCTCGGCGCCAGTGATTCCGCTTTGAAAATCGGCGCGGTCGAGGGCAAGCCTGTAAACCGCCCGGTATGGGACTAAATCCGCCTCTACACCGGCGACCACTTCACCAGCCACAGGTTTACCGGGAACAAGAAATGTCACCATTCCCATGACGAAAAGAAAAATGAAGGAAAAAATAAAACGGCGCTGCATGTTCATCCTTAAATGCGAACTTAAATGCGAAAAACGAGTAGTTTAATCAGATAGACATTTTCTAGCAGTATCCGTCGACAACGGCAAATCGCCGCCCCTGACAAAGGGAACGGCGATTTTATTAGCCAAAAGAATTCGAGAAAAATGGATTTCTCTGATCCTGTATTTGTTAAGGCCTAAAGCCGGTATTAACTGCCCGCCGGGCAAGAAATCTGGCTTTCCCCATCATGACAAAGCGTCACCGACCAGGCCTGGGTCTCGATTGCCTTGGCGGCATAGCGCCTGGTCTGGGCCGGGGATTGGTCGCTCAATGAATTAAGCAAAACGCGATAATAGGTTTTACCCTTTACGCTGGCACTGATTACCACCGTGTCGAAGCCGCTCAACTCTGACGAGAAACGGTCTGCATTGGTCTTGTTGGCAAAGCTTCCCAAGACCAGAAACTTGCCCTTTTCAACGCCAGCACCGGCTTTGGGGAGAACCGTGTTTTTGACCAGGATGGCCGAACGACGGGACACCCGAACAAAAGGCTCATCGACCGGAGCCATATCGTCGGCGATACCCAGAGCGGCCATCTGTTGCGATGCCTCAATGTCGGGCTGAACCGAGGTCAGGACGATCTTGTCATCGGACGTCTCAGACACAACCGGGATATCGGAAAGCGCACTGACCTTGACCGGAATTTCACCGACAAGCGGGCTATTATCCACAGGCGTGATTACTGTTGGCGCGATTTTTGTCGGCAGCGCTTCTGCCGTTGTTGGAATTACAGTCTTCGCCTTGCGGTAAGTCGGTGAGGGCTGACTGAAAGACCGCGACGGAATATCCTTGCGAACAGCGCGCCGGCTGGTCTTTTTCCGAAAGGTCGGCGTGCCGAAGGGGCTCACAGAATTCCTGACCGCCGTCGTTGATTGCTCTCCGGTGCCAACCTCAAGGGCGGCAACATCAACAGAGCCAAAAGCCGTTTCATCACTATCAATGTCAGTGGCGGCCTCGTCAGTAGTGGAGGCCTCGGCGAGAGCAATACCGTCTTCGCCGGGCGCGACAATTTCATAACCAGTGCAAATTTCTCTGCCCTGAACAATACGCCACATGGCGCAATCCTGCTGTGCAACCACCGATATCGCGAGATCGGTCGAGGTTTTGCCCTTAGTGAGAAGAAGAATCCCATCAATCGCGTAAGAAGCAATGGCAAATGCTGGCGGCAACCCGCACCCAGCTAGGAATAGGGGTACGACAAGTATACACAGTTTTTTCATGTGCCTAAAATCCCCTGAAACTGACATTTATGATTATTGTTGAGCTTAATTTTTTTAATACCCGGACTCTCCAGGCACCCACTTTGTTAACTATTTGAGAGGTTAGAATGTATTCTATTCAATTACAACATAATTCGATTAATTAAAACCGACCCACAATAAATTGTATTAGAAGGCATTTTTAATATCCGGACATGATCTAAAAAGGCGGGTGAATAGTTAACAAATAACGCCGACACTCTCCGACATAATATGCCACAGGCGAGATTCAACCAGCACTGACAATATCGAAGGTCCGGCCAGATCGCCTTTTAAGCGCCACCCTTGGGTGGATCACCGGCAATGGGCTGGTCCTGATCTGCATTTTCGGTCGTTTCAGGCTTTTTAACCGGTGGCAATTTCAACTGGAGATGAAGCTCCCGCAATCGTTCGGGGGGCACAGTGGCCGGGGCCTGCATGAGCAAATCCTGGGCCTGCTGGTTCATCGGAAAGGCGATGACCTCACGGATATTGGGTTCTTGAGCCAACAGCATAACGATACGATCTATCCCCGGTGCCGAACCGCCGTGAGGCGGCGCACCGAATTTCAACGCATTGATCAGGCCGCTGAACTGGCTTTCCACGTCATCAATGCTGTAACCGGCAATATCAAAGGCCTTATACATGACCTCTGGCAGGTGATTACGGATGGCGCCACTGGACAGCTCAACCCCGTTACAAACGATGTCGTACTGCCAGGCCAAAATCGTCAGCGGGTCCTGGGTTTCCAGGGCCTCAAGACCACCCTGGGGCATTGAGAAGGGATTATGGCTGAACTCGATCTTGCCGGTATCCTCATCCATCTCAAACATCGGATAATCGACGATCCAGCAAAAACGGAAGCAGTCCTTTTCGAGAAGATCCAGATCATCGCAAACCCGGGTCCGCACGGTTCCGGCGAATTTCGCCGCTCCACCGGGATCGCCACAAACGAAGAACACCCCGTCGCCATCGCCAACCCCCACGGTTTCGCGGATCATGGCAATGCGATCAGCCTCAAGATTCTTGGCGATCGGCCCCTTGCCCTCACCCTCGGCGAAGGTGATATAGCCGAGACCGGCCTGGCCTTCTTCACGGGCCCAGTCGTTGAGCTTGTCAAAATAACTGCGCGGCTTAGCCGCCGCACCGGGTGCGGGAATGGCGCGGACAACCGAGCCTTTCTCAATCGCCTTGGCAAAAATACCAAAACCAGAGCCCCGGAAGGCCTCAGTAACGTTGGAGATAAGCAGCGGATTACGCAGATCTGGCTTGTCCGAACCGTATTTAAGCATCGCCTCGGCGAAAGGAATCCGCGGAAAGGGCGTCTTGGTGACGGCATGGCCATTGGCAAATTCTTCGAAAACACCGGCCATGACCGGCTCAAGAGCGGCGAAAACGTCGTCCTGGGTGACAAAGGACATCTCAAGATCAAGCTGATAGAACTCGCCCGGCGAGCGGTCGGCCCGAGCATCCTCATCACGGAAACAGGGTGCAATCTGGAAATATTTGTCGAAGCCGGCAACCATCAGCAACTGTTTGAACATCTGCGGTGCCTGAGGCAGGGCATAGAACTGGCCCGGATGAATGCGCGAGGGAACCAGATAGTCCCGCGCCCCTTCCGGCGAGCTGGCAGTCAGAATCGGGGTCTGGAATTCGGTAAACCCCTGATCAATCATACGCCGGCGAATGCTTGAGATAACATTTGAGCGCAGCAGAATATTGTTGTGCAGCTCTTCACGGCGCAGATCAATGAACCGGTAACGCAGACGCAGATCCTCCGGAAAATCAGCATCCCCGGCAACCTGGATGGGCAGCATCTCGGCATGGCTCAAAACCGTCAGTTCCTCAATCCCTAACTCGACCTCGCCGGTCGGCAGGTTTGCATTGATGGTCTCGCCGTCGCGGGCGACGACGGGGCCGGTGACCGTAATCACGCTTTCTGGCCGCAAGCTTTCAGAGTCCTTAAACAGCGGGCTCGATACATCGATGACACATTGGGTAATGCCGTAATTGTCGCGCAGATCGATAAACAGCAAATGGCCGTGATCGCGTTTACGGTGAACCCATCCGGAAAGACGGATATTTTCGCCCTTATGGTCGGCGCGGATCTCGCCGCAGGTATGGGTCCGATAGGGATGTTGTAACGTTTCGCTCACTTGAAAACAGCCTTCCTGAGAGGAAAAGCCGGCATCAAACCGGCTAATAGAATAAGGGGCCGACTTTGAGATCGCCGGGACGAGGCGAAAAAACACCCGGAAGGCCCGGCTGTCAAGTCCGCAACGGCTCTACACCGGCAAAGGTTTCACATCGAGACAAATACATGTATACCCCCGCCATGACACTTATTGCTGATAATGCCGCCCTTGCCGCCGCCTGCGAACGGTTTTCCAAAGAACCCTATATCGCCGTCGATACGGAATTTCTCCGCGACAAGACCTATTACGCCCGCCTCTGCGTCGTCCAGATCGGTGGCATTAATGAGTCCGTGGCTATTGATGCACTGGCCCCTGGCCTTGATCTCGCGCCGCTTTACGAGCTGATGACCAACGAGCATGTGCTGAAGGTTTTTCACGCCGGGCGGCAGGATATCGAGATTTTCTTTCAGATGGCCGAAGCCATTCCCCATCCCATCTTCGACACCCAGGTCGCCGCCATGGTTTGCGGTTTCGGCGATTCTGTCGGCTTTGAAACCCTGGCGATGAAACTGGCAAATGCACAAGTCGACAAATCGATGCGCTTTACCGACTGGTCACGCCGCCCCTTGCAGGACAGTCAGATCGACTATGCCCTGGCCGACGTCATCCACCTGCGCCCGATCTATGAAAGCCTGCTGAAAACGCTTTCCGATAACGGTCGGGTAAAATGGCTGGAAGAGGAAATGACGATCCTCACCAATCCCGACACCTACCGCATG
Organism: Rhodospirillaceae bacterium; assembly: GCA_018663165.1. Taxonomy (GTDB): domain Bacteria; phylum Pseudomonadota; class Alphaproteobacteria; order UBA11136; family UBA11136; genus JABJES01. Next base: position 2,896 of record JABJES010000093.1, on the reverse strand, counting down.
GAACCCCAGAACGCCTGGAAGCGGCTTAAAAGCCGTAACATCAAACCACGTTTCCTCGCCATTCTCCGTGAGGTCGCCGCCTGGCGCGAAACCGAAGCCAAACGCCGTGATGTGCCCCGAAACCGGATCATACGCGACGACGCCCTGATGGAGCTTGCCGCCACCGCCCCGAGCTCACCCAAAGATCTGGCCCATAGCCGCTCATTTCCGAAAAACCAGGCCGAGAGCGCCATGGGTAAAGCGGCCCTTGATGCCGTTGCCAGAGGGGCCGCCCTAGCCGTCAAGGATTGCCCGAATCCAGAGCAAAAACCGGACCTGCCCTCAAACCTCAAGCCGGTGGTCGAACTGCTTAAGGTTCTTCTCAAGGCAAAATGCGAGAACGAAGGTGTGGCCCAGAAACTGGTTGCCAATGGTAGCGAACTTGAAATGATCGCCCTGGACGATGAGGCGGATGTGCCCGCACTCCACGGCTGGCGGCGCGCCATGTTCGGCGAGGACGCCTTGGCCTTAAAACACGGCAAACTTGCCTTAAGCGCCGGCAAGGGCGCGGTTAAAGTAATCCCCGTCGATTAAAGGCAGTGCCGATCCGGTACAGGATCAGTATTCCTGAATCGATTCGACGTAATGGGTCAGCATCAATAGGCGCAGATAAGCCGGAGCATATTGCCTTTTCTCCTCCTGCTCGAAGCGCTTCCCCCAAGGTGGCATCCAAATCACATCATGGGCGACAACCGGGTTTGTCCCGTCAATGCTTTCGTAAATCATCCAGAAGGGAAAAGTGCCGGCATTTTCCTCGGCGATGGTTGTCAAATCGGTTGGCTTAACAAGCAGAACCTTGGCCACGGGGCCGTCACCGCGCCCTTCCTCGCCGTGACAGGGCACGCAGTTAAGTTCAAATTCCGCCCGGCCGTGATCTAAAAGCTTTTCCTGCTGGGCAGCCGCCGGAAAACAAGCCGAACCCACCACCGCGCCGGAAATCAGCCCCAAAGCGACGACAAAAAATCTTTTCAAACGCCGTCCTGTAAACATATGCATCACGCTCCTCCTCGACCATAACCTGAATTTAACCAGCAGATTATGTCGTCGGGCCGATGAACTGTCATTGATGCAGATCGTCTATTCCCACCCCTCATTACCGAGGGTTTCTTTGAGAAACGGAACCGTGACACGGCGCCCTGAAGCGAGAGCGGCGCGGTCGAGGCGCTCAACCAGAGAACGAGCAGCAGCAAAAGACCGCTCCATCCGTGGCACAAGATAGGCGATGACCTCCGGGCCAACGATGAGCTGTCGATCGGCGCATAGCTTGACCAATACCGCCTCGATCAGTGTGTCGTCGGGTGTCCCGACGCTGACCGACGGCAAGATGGCAATCCGCGACGACAGATCGGCAAGACCAACCTGCCAGCTCTTAGGCGCCGTGAGGGCTGTGAGCAACAGAGTGCCGCCATTCTCGCGGATAAAATTGAAAAAATGAAATAGCGCCCGTTCAAGATCGTTGTCTCCCCCGACACCTTCAGCGTTTTCAATGATGGCGGTCTTGTGAGCCCCGAGAAGATCGGGCGGGTCGTGATCGGCCAGGGCACTCGCATCCAGCAGCACCGCGCCACTTACCTTTTGCCAAACATGGGCAAGATGAGTCTTGCCGCAACCCGCCGGGCCATGAACGACGAGACCGCCTGAGGTCCAGTCCGGCCAGCGGTCAAGCCAGGCCACTGCCGACTGGTTGGAAGGCGCGACCAGGAAATCCTCCCGACCGAGCGCCGTTCTGTGGCCGAGGTCGAGAGGTAACTGGGCCGATTGTCCGGACTTGAGCGCGGGCATTGCCGGGGATCAGTCCTTGACGGGGTGTTTTTTACCCGCCCCGAGGTAATAAGTGCTTTTCAGATAGCCCGACAAAAGGAAACGGCTGAGCACACCGATCACGGCGGCGACCGGCACGGCAAGGAAAATACCGAGAAAACCAAACAACGCGCCACCCGCCAGCAGAGCAAAGATGATCCACATTGGATGCAGACCAACCCTGTCACCAACGAAGCGGGGCGTCAGAACATAGCTTTCCAGAGTCTGGCCGAAAAGAAAGGTCCCCGCCACCAGCAGCACCGGCGTTATCTCTGGAAACTGGTAATAGGCCAGCCCGGTGCCGACAACGAGCCCGATCGCCGCCCCGACATAAGGGACAAAAGAAATCAAGCCCGCGGCAATGCCGATCAAAAGGCCAAACTTAAGTCCGATCAGAGTCAGACCAACACCGTAGATCGTCGCCAGAGTCAGGCAGACCGTCGCCGCCCCTCGGACAAAGCCGGAAAGCGTGCGGTCAACTTCCATCGCCTGATCGCGGATCGTCTGGGCATGAAGCCGCGGCAACCAGGAATCAATCCGCGCGATGATGAGGTCCCAGTCGCGCAAAAGATAAAAAGCCGTAATCGGCATGATGAAGATCAGTGAGAGAAGATTGACCAGAGCCAGCCCACCGCCCCAGACCTTGGTAAACAGCCCGCCGACCCAGGCCAAAATATCGCCCGCATACCCCCCGGCGACAGAACGGAAGGAAGCCACCTGTTCTTCACCAAGGCGCGAACGCAGGGATTCGACAAGCGGCGTCACCAGCTCCCTGAAGGAAGAAATATAATCCGGCAGACTATGGGCGAAAGCGGCAACCTGTTCGATAAGAAGCGGTGCCAAAAGAACCAGGGCAAAAACGACCACAAGCAGAAAGGGTGCCAACACGAGTAAGGCAGACCAACCACGCCAAAGACCTCTTTTTTCAAGCCTGTCGACCAGAGGGTCGAGAAAATAGGCCACCGCCATGCCAACAACAAAGGGGAGATCACAGCCAGTGATGGCAATGGCATCTTTGGTTGCTTCGTGATGCGCGGGAATGACCAATGAATTCCTT
>JABJES010000094.1 GCA_018663165.1 Rhodospirillaceae bacterium | reverse complement strand
TTTTCGCCCTTTTATTTTTTGAGCGGTCACGAACAAAGCGCGCCGCCGTCAGGGCGGAAACTGCTCAAGCCGAAGTCGGAAAACTGGGCCGCATCCTCGATGATTCCCTTAACGAGATTTATATTCTCAACGGCGAGAACCTGAAATTCATAACGGCCAATCAGAGCGCCCTGAACAACATGGGCTACAATTTGGAAGAGTTGCGCCATTTAACGCCCTTCGATTTCAAACTTCCCGGAGAGCCAAATGAGGTTATGGCAAGGCTCGAAACCCTGCGTGAAAGCGGGGCAGATCTGCTCAGGTTTAAAACCTTCCACACCCGCAAGGACGGCTCAAGCTATCCCATTGAGCTCAATCTCCAGTATTTTCCCGATGAAACGCCGCCGGTCTTCGTCGCCATCGGCGAGGACATAAGCGATAGGACAGAAGCCCAAAAGGCCCTGACCGCCAAAACCGAACTGGTGCAATTGCTCCATTACCTGTCAGCGGCGGCAAATACCGCCTCAACGCCTAAAGATGCGCTCGAAGAATGCCTGCTGCTGATCTGTGCCCATCTCAATTGGCCCGTCGGCCATGTTTATTTTCATAAGATACGGGACGGAGAAGACCGCCTCGTTCCCTCCGATATATGGAACCTGGAGAACAGGGAAAAATACCGGGATTTTACGGAAGCGACCCGGAACACCATTTTCCTCCCCGGGGCTGGCCTGCCGGGCCGGGCTTTTCTCGACAAAGAACCAACCTGGATTCCCGACATCGGCAAAGACAATAATTTCCCCCGCGCCGACGCGTTGAAGGAATGCAATCTCAATACTGGCTTCGGCCTGCCCATTCTGTCACAGGGCAATGTAACCGCGGTGATGGAATTCTTTTCCCATGAGGCGGTCAAACCGGATAAGGCCCTGATCCAAGCCTTAAGAGACATGTGCTATCAACTTGGCCGGGTGTTTGAGCGCAAAACGGCAGAAGACGCCCTGCAACGGCTCAGCCATCAAACCAAAAATATCCTCGATTCGGCGGGCGAGGGCATTCTCGGCCTTGATGCAGAAGGGCTTTGTACTTTTTGTAACCCCGCCGTGGCCAGGATTACCGGATTTCCGATTGAGGAGCTGATCGGGCAACCCCTCCATGACACGCTTCACCATAGCAAAGCCGATGGCACCACCTATCCCAAGGAAGAATGCCCAACCTTCCAGGCCATTCAAACCGGCCAAGCCTGTCATATCAGCCATGATACTTTCTGGCGCAAGGACGGCTCGTCGTTCCCGGTCGATTATTCCTGTACCCCGATCAACGAGAACGGAGAGCAGATCGGCGCCGTCGTCGTCATGCGCGATATCTCAGAATCGATCGCTACCCTTGAGGCTTTAAGCGAGCGCGAGTCCCGCCTCAGCTCAATCCTGGAAAGCGCGGTGGACTGCATCATCGTCATCAACGAGAAAGGAACCATAGAATCCTTCAACCCGGCGGCGGAAAACCTTTTTGGCTATGAGGCCGTCGAGGTTATCGGACAAAATGTCAAAATCCTGATGCCACAGCCCTACCGCGACGAACATGACGGCTATCTTCATAATTACATTGAGACCGGGCAACAAAAGATCATCGGCATCGGTCGTGAGGTTATAGCCCAGCGCAAAAATGGCGAAACCTTTCCCATCGACCTGGCGGTGAGCGAAATCAAATCCGGAAACCGCCAGATATTCACAGGTGTTATCCGCGATATAAGTGAGCAGAAAGAATACGAGACGACCTTACGCAACGCCAAGGAAACGGCCGAAACAGCCGACCGGATCAAGAGCGAGTTCCTGGCCGTCATGAGCCATGAAGTCCGCACACCGATGAACGGTGTTCTCGGCATGCTCGAACTTCTCATGGAAAGCACTGTCAGCGAATCTCAGCGTGACTATATTAATATCGCGCGGGAATCCGGTGAATCACTACTCTCGATTTTGAACGACATCCTCGATTTCTCTAAAATGGAAGCCGGCAAGCTGGACCTGGAGATTGATGAATTCGATATTCATTCAGCCATCGATGAAGTTGTGCAGCTTTTGGCCCCGCGCGCCCACGCAAAAGGCATTGAAATCACCGCTTTCGTTCCCGTGGACGTGCCCATCCCCCTGATGGGTGACGAAGGACGGTTGAGACAGGTTCTCCTCAATCTGGTTGGAAATTCGATCAAGTTCACGATGTCCGGCGTCATTTCCGTCAAGGCCACCATTGAAAATGAGAGCGCAGATCAACTTGGCCTGCGGGTTGAAGTATCAGATACAGGCATCGGCATCCCCCGTGAGGCCCAAGACAGCCTTTTTGAACAGTTCACCCAGGCCGACCCATCCCATACCCGACGCTTCGGTGGCACCGGACTGGGGCTGGCGATTACGCGAAAAATCGTTAGCGCCATGGGCGGCGAGATCGGCTTTGTCAGCAAAGAAGGCGAAGGAAGCTCATTTTTCTTTAACTTGCCCTTAAGGAAAGCCCCCCAGAGCCATATTGCAATCGACAAAACGCCCACCGTTGAGGGGAAAAAGATTCTGGTGGTCGAAGACAACGACACTGCCCGCCTTGGGATTGTTGATTGGCTGACCGCCGCCGGCGGACAGCTTACAATTGCGACAAGCGGAAAAGAGGCCCGGGGAATGCTGGAAAAAGCCGGTGCCGTAGGCGAAACCTATGACCTGGCCGTTATCGACCATACCCTGCCCGATATGACCGGTACGGTTTTTGGCAAATGGATTGGCGAGCAACCCATCCATCAGGGAATAAAAAAAGTCCTGACGTTCTCTGGTGCGACTGCCGGGGCCGTCCGAGCCGCAGGCTTCGATCTGGTTCTCAACAAACCCTTGGTTCACATGAGTTTTCTGCGCCAGATCACCGCCCTTCTCGAAGGCAATCTGCCCCCCGCCACCGCCAACCCTGTCGCCTTCCATGAGGAAGAGGCTGGAGAAATTACCGCAGAAATTACCAACAACCAACAATCCGGGAAACCCGGCCCCACGCAACCCGAAGCGGGAGGAGAGAAAAGAAAAACCGCAACGCGGATACTTCTCGCCGAGGACAGCCCCACCAACCAGATGGTGGCCAGGAGTTTCCTCGAACACGCGGGCTATCATATCGATTGCGCCGATAACGGAAAGCTGGCGGTCAAGGCAATAGAAGAGGGTGCCTATGACCTCATCATGATGGATATCTCAATGCCGGAAATGGATGGCTATGCCGCCACCGCCGCCATCCGATGCATGACCGGCGGCAAGGAAAACACCCCGATCATAGCGATTACGGCAAACGTCATGGAAGGCGACCGCGAAAAATGCCTTTCTGCAGGGATGGATGACTTTATCGGCAAGCCCTTTGATAAAGAGTCCCTGCTTGAAATCGTCGAGAGATGGACCGGCACCATTGGCCAGGCGGAAACAATAGAGGACACAGATGGAAAGACAGCCCCCGCAGAATCCGGACAAATAGAACAGGGCATCATCAACCCCGGCGCGATCAAACAACTGGAATCCGATATCGGGCCAGAAATCGTACCCCGCCTGATCAGAAAATTCGTCGAGGAAACGACCAACCGCATCCCCCGCATGACCGAGGCTATGGCCAAAGAAAATTACGACGCCCTTCGCGATGAGGCCCATACCCTGAAAAGCTCTTCGCTGAATTTCGGCGCCGAGGGGCTGAGCGACCAGGCCAAGGCCATCGAAACGGCCTGCCGGGAGGGTAAAATTCAGGAAGCCCAGAATCTGGCCCGCACCATCGAGACTCTCGCCACGATAACCCTGGAGGCCCTGAAAACCCATCTGCCAGATGATCATGATGACGGCTCCACCTAAGCCCCCGATTGCAAGCCGCCTTGTAAGGGTGGCGTGCCAACTGTTATGAATAACTCCTCATAATTCCCGATATTTTCATATGATAACCAGTGCTCGTGATATTTCCCTTGAGGCTATTTCTCCCGGAGACGTGGCCGATATTTCCTGGACCGCGACGGCCGAGGAAATCGACTCCTTCGCCGAATTGAGTGGAGATCATAACCCGTTGCATAAAGACCCGGCCTATGCCCGAGCTAAGGGCTTTTCAGATTGCGTGGTTCACGGCTTTTTTCTCGGGGCCAAGATTTCTGGCCTGATCGGCATGATCCTGCCCGGCAAACGATGTCTACTGCTTGAGGAAAGCCTTGCCTTTCCCAACCCGACTTATCCCGGCGACACGGTTTGTCTGCAGGCCGAGATCAGTGAAATCCGTCTTGAGCTGGCCCTTGTCATACTTAAAATTAAGGGCACGAAAACTACCGATAGCGGCCCCCAAACCGTCACCAGAGGCACCGTGATATGCAAAATCCTGTCCTGATCCTCGGCGCCTCTGGCGTCATCGGCGCGGCCATAGCGCGCAGCCTCTCTGAAAATACTCCCGTGCTTCTCCACGGGCTTGGACCCAGCGAACAACTTGAAACCCTCGCTGCGGAGCTCAAGCATGGGCCTTGTGAGGTTGAGACCGAAACCGCCGATTTGTGTAAGACACCCGATGTCGAGGCCCTTTTCTCCCGAATCCAGAAAAAGCACGAGAAGCTGGGTGGGCTTGTTTTCGCAATCGCCCGACCCTTCCCTCATAAACTAACCCATCGAACCGACTGGACCGTTTTTCAGGAACAAATCGATAGCCAACTCAAGGCTCTCCACCTTTCGCTGACCTGTGCGCTCCCCCTGCTGGAGAAACAGGAGACTGAAACCCGCGTAATTATCATGAGCACCGAATACGTTCTGGGCTCACCGCCAGTGAAAATAGCCCCCTATGTCGCCGCCAAATCTGCCCTGACCGCCTATGCCCGAACGATTGCCCAGGAATGGATCGGGCGCGGCGTACGGGTTCATATTCTGGCACCGGGGATGGTCAAATCCCGCCTTACCGCCGATCTGCCCGAGATGTATATTGAGGAAATCGTCGCTGAACTCCCCGAAAAACGCCTCACCACAGCCGAGGATGTGGCCATGGTCGCCAAATTTCTCATGAGCCCGGAAGCCGATACGTTGTACGGAACCGTCGTCCCGGTTAGCCGGGCGCAGCGGAGATAGGCATCCCTATGCCCACTAAAAAAAACCATAGCGGCAAAAAAGACCCAGAAACCGGACATCTTTCCGACCTTCTTGGTGACGAGGCCCTGCTGTCGCATCCAGCAGAAAAAATTACCCGGCTCGCCAAACGGTTCAATAAAAGCCCGGCCCTGCTTAGAGAAGCGGGCCCGCCGCTTAAAGTCGCCGTGCTGTCGTCTTTTCTCACCGATTATCTCGTCGAGATCCTGCCTCTGATGTTTGCGCGGCGCGGCTTTACTGCCGAAATCAGCGCCGGACCCTACGGCGTTATGGCTGCCGCCCTGCTTGACGAGACAAGCAGCATCCACACTGAGAATTTCGATCTTCTGCTGCTTTTGCCCAGTTATCTGGATCTTGCCCATTTGCCCCCGACCGGCTGTACTAAAGAGGAGGCAGAATCTTGCGTGCAAAAGGAAGCCGATTTTTGGGCCTCCCTGTGGAAGCGGCTGCCCGGCCCCTGCGTCCAAATGAGTTTTGGCCCACCACCTCTGCGCCCGCTTGGAGAGCTTGACGCCTTCGCGCCGGGAGGTGCCACGCTGCACGGGAGGCGGACCAATATGGAACTGGCCACCCGGGCTCCGGCCTCCCTCGCCTTTATCGACAGTGAGGCTCTGGCCTATCGCCTGGGAAAGGAACGCTGGCACGCCCCCCGCCTTTATCACATGTGCAAACAGCCGTTTTCTTTCGATGCCGTGGCCCATATCGCTGATTGCCTGGCTGCCGCAAGCGCTGGCATTTTCGGGCGCGGACGGAAAGTTCTGGTGCTCGACCTCGATAACACATTATGGGGCGGCGTAATCGGTGATGACGGGATGCAAGGAATCGAAATCGGACCTGAAACCGAGGAAGGCGAAGCCTTTTCCGCTTTCCAGGCCTATATCCTCAAACTCAGGCAACGGGGCGTGATCCTCGCTGCCTGTTCGAAAAACGCCGATTCCATTGCACGCCAGCCTTTCCGCGAGCATCCGGCAATGATTCTCACAGAATCCGACTTTTCCGCTTTCGTCGCCAATTTCGAGGACAAGGCTTCCAATCTCAAGCGCATTGCCGAAGAGCTGAACGTCGGACTGGATTCTCTGGTTCTGGTCGATGACAGCCCGGTGGAACGGGAATGGGTCCGCACACGTCTGCCCGAAGTGATGGTTATCGACTTGCCCGACGATCCTGCCGGCTTTGCCAGCGCCCTTGACGATGCCCGCGCCTTTCCCCTGATCAAACTGACGAGCGAGGATATAGGGCGGGCAGATTCCTATACCAATCGGACCAAGACAAAACAGGCGATGGCCGCGACAAAGGACATGGATTCCTTCCTTGCCGGACTTAAGCCCGTGATCAAGGTCGAGTCTGTCGGGCCGGGAACGGTTGAACGCATCGCCCAGCTCATTGCCAAAACCAACCAATTCAAGATCAACCCCCGGACCTTTACGGCCGAGGAAATCATTGCCAGGGGCGAGCATGTCATCGCCCTGCGTCTGACCGACCGCCTGCAGGATTATGGCATTGTTTCCGTCGCCGTCACAAAGCCGGGCGAGGGCAAGCTAGAGATTGAGAACTGGGTCATGAGCTGTCGCGTATTTTCCCGGCGACTGGAATATGTTATGCGGCAACTGCTGGCCGAAGCGGCAAAGGCCGAAGGCGCGGAGAGGTTGGACCTCAATCTTGTTGAAACCGACCGCAATGGCCTTTTGAAGGATATTCTGCCTCAAATGGGGTTTGAAACCAGAGACGGGGATGGCAAAAAGGACGTTGAAACAATCTGGAGCTCGATCGCCCAGCCGCCCTCCTCCCTGCCCGCCCATCACATGAAAATCGTTTAATAAGGATCCCCGTTGATGACATCCTCCTCACGCGATACCGTTCTCGAAAAGCTGACGGAAGTCTTCCGCGACGTTTTTGATGACGAGGCCATGCTCCTTACGCGCGATACGACCGCCGAGGAAATTGAAGAATGGGACAGCCTCAACCAAATCAAGCTCATCATCGGCTGCGAAAAAGCCTTTTCCATCCGCCTCAAGCCGCGAGAAATTAACGCCCTACAGAATATCGGCGAAATGGTTGATCATCTGGTCGCCCACATCTCGAACGCTTAAAGAAGCGGGTGCCTAAGTCACCACCGCACTAAACCAACCGGGATCACATGCTTTTCAGCAGCTCAATATTTCTTTATGCCTTTCTGCCCATAAGCCTTCTGGTTTTTCACTTCAGCCGGGTCCGTTTCGGCGGCACAGTGGCGCTGGGATCGGCCGTCGCCTTTTCTCTTTTTTTCTACGGCTGGTGGAACCCACCCTTCCTGGCGCTGCTCATCGGCTCGCTATTGGTTAATTTTTTCTTTGTCCGCCGATTGGCGATAGCCCCGTCCCGGATCCTTCTTATCCTGGCAATCGCGATTAATCTCGCCGTTCTCGGTTATTTTAAATACCGCAATTTTTTTCTCGAAAATCTCGGGCTTACCCTGGGTGAACAATGGTCCTTCGATCTTGTTTTTATTCCTCTCGGCATTTCCTTTTTTACCTTTCAACAAATTGCCCTGCTGATCGATAGCCATGACGGTGAGATAACCACACCACCGTCAGCCCTCGATTTCAGCCAGTTCATCACCTTCTTTCCCCAACTGATCGCCGGACCCATCGTTCTTTACCGAGAATTGAGTGCCCAGCTTCTCGATGTTCATGAGAATAAAGGAGCAGGCTTGGCCCTGTTCGGACCTGGAGTCGTCGTCTTTCTCGTCGGCCTTTTTAAAAAAGTGTGCCTGGCCGACAACATCGCGCCCTATGCCAACATTGCCTTTTCCCAGATCGAAAACCTGTCCTTGCTCGAAGCCTGGGCGGGGGCAGTGGCCTATGGACTTCAGCTTTATTTTGATTTTTCTGGATATTCCGACATGGCGATCGGCCTGGGGTTGATGTTCGGTTTTCGCCTGCCCCTCAATTTCGACACGCCCTTTCGCGCCACCTCAATGATTGATTTCTGGAAACGCTGGCATATCACCATGACCCGTTTCTTCATGATGTATTTTTATTCTCCCCTGGCCCTGGCCCTGACACGCTATGGCGTAACGAACCTTAAAAAGGGCGCAGCACTCTTTCTACTCACGGTTACGGTGCCGATTTTTACCACCTTTCTTCTCGCTGGCCTCTGGCACGGGGCAGGCTGGACATTTGTCGCCTTCGGGGCAGTTAACGGGGCCGGGCTGGTTGCCAACCATGCCTGGAAAGAAATGAAGATGCCGAACCTGCCGGGCTGGATTGGCTGGATATTCACGATGCTGACGGTGTTGGTCTCTTTTGTCTATTTCCGGGCTCCAGGAATTGTTGAGGCTAATCTAATGCTGACGACAATGGTTTCGCCGTCTGCTTTCATGATGCCCAACTGGCTTTCCGCCTTCGCCGAAAGCCAGGGTCTTGCCTGGACGTCGCTCCCTCTATTCGTCAGCGGCACTTTTACCCTGCACATGTTCGCCTGGATGGGGGTGCTCGGCCTTCTATCCCTGGTTATGGCTAATCCGGCAAAAGACTATATGCGCCTTCGCCCCACGCCAAGCATGGCCCTTGTCGTTGCCAGCCTTACCTGGCTCTCCGTCGGCTGGCTCGACGAGCCGCGAACCTTTCTCTATTTTCAGTTCTAGGGGAGACAGTGATGGATAAAACCTGGCGACGGTTTCTGTTGATCCACCTGCCTCTGGCTTTGGTTTTTCTCGCCTTTGCTGCGGAATTAGCGGCCTTGGCCCTCAATGACGTCCCCCTGCGCCGCCATGACCTCGACCGCACTCTGGCGTTTCTTGATAAAGGCGGTATGACGGCTCCAGTTGCCCTTGTCGGTGACAGCGTGACCCAGGACGTGCTGAAAAACTATCGGGTCGCCTCTTTCGGCAAAGTGGCTAATCTCACCACCAATCAAGCGAGCGGGGTTGTCGGTGCCTATTTTCTCTTGCGCCGCTATCTTGAGACAAATGGCCCTATCCGTCATCTGGTCATCGCCTCGACGCCGGAATTTTTTGGTTATACCCCTGACCGCGCAACCTCAAAAGTCTATCTCGATTCGGTTTTCAGACGAGGTGACGAGATTGACTGGATGGCCCGGCACCTGCCTAATTCCGGTGCAGCGTCTTGGGAGCCTGCTGTTTTCAACCTCGAAAACCGGATCGGCTATCCTCTCCTGGCCTTGCTGGCGCCGACGGCAAACACTCTTCCCGTCGGCCCTGAAACACCTCAACCCGGCCTAGCCGTCGAACCGCCGCCAATCCCGGCATCTGTCCTGCGGGAAATCCGTGGGCGAGGGGAAAAGAATCTATCCATTGCACCCAGTGTTGTCGCGGCCCTCGACGATCTTTGCGCTCTTGCCGAAGAAAATAGGTTTACCATTCATATCCTCCATGCCCCGGTTCCCGAAACCACCCTGAATATCTGGCGCGCCCGGAAAACACTCAATGATTTCCATATCCGCCTGGGCAATGCCTTCCCCCCGTCCTGCCAATCAGTAGGCATGAATGATTTTTTTACTATGGGAAGTGTGCCCGATTACGCCATGCGCAACTCAGACCATTTGCGGCGACCAGGATGGACCAACCGCTATGCCCTGAAACTGGAGGCTTATCTCCAGCCTCTGACGGAGCACTAATTCAAAAAATTTACAGGGCCGGGAACCCGCACCCCGAAACAATGGCAGAGCCACCACACATTATTTATGGAAAATATGGTCATTTTCACAGGAAATGTAATCGCCGTCACAAGTTAAGCCCCTTGCTAATGAGGGCATCCTTCTTTAGTCTTTCCGGACCAAATTCCAACTTATTCAACAACTATTGCAGAGATCAGGAACATGAAAAAGTTTCTCTATTCAACCCTTTCCCTGGGCCTCTTGTTTCTGGCCTCGGGCCTGTCCCATGAAGCACGCGCCGACGACCCCGGAATCAACATCGGTGTGCTCAACTGTGAAGCCATCCCCGGAACCCGGCTTAACCTTATCATCCATTCCTCCGTTGACCTTAAATGCGTCTTCAACTCACCCGGCGGAGCCGAGTATTACAACGGTGAAACCGGCATCGGTCTTGGCGTCGATCTCAACCTGAAAGGTGTCGAGAAAATCAGCTTTGCCGTTCTTGGCGTAACCTCGGATTACAAGGTCGGCTCCAACTCTCTTACTGGTAAATATCTTGGTGCTAAAGCATCTGCCAGCGTCGGTGTCGGTGTCGGCGTCGCCGTTCTCGTCGGCGGCGGTGCGAAGAACTTCTCCCTGCAGCCGATTGCCCTTGAAGGCAACACCGGTCTGGGTGCTGCCGCTGGCCTTGGTTATCTCTATATTGAGCCAGCCCGCTAAAAAACCACGACATAGCAGATACTAAAAACCGGATGGAGCCCCAGGCTCTATCCGGTTTTTTTATTCTCAAAAACAGAGGTTTCCCGCCAACCGCCCCGCCCCTGATCTTGCTGTCTATTTATTGCCCGGCTTACCCGGCATGATCCGGACACAAACAGATGTAAGATCATCGTCCAGGGGAAGTTCCACCCAATCCAGGAAATTTCCGACAAGCCCGTTAATCACGCTCTTGCTGTCCAGAGCTGATTGATGGTGGCTAAACAGCGCGACCAATCCCTCTTCCTCAAGCGCCTTTTTGTTCGGGCTGAGACACTCCGTAAACGCATCGCTGTAGAGAAAAATAACATCACCTTCGGCAATGTCGATTTGCTTATTTTCATATACGGCATTTTTGGAGATGCCCAAGGGAATCCCGGATGTATCGAGAAGGTCGATGGTTCTCTTTGATTTATCAAGAAAAAGAACACTCGGCGCGGCGGCGGCGGCATACATAAATTTATTCATTGAACGATCGATAACGCCGTAAATCATGGTCGCGAACTGCCCGGTCGGCAGCAATTGGACGAGACGATCATTAAGGACAGAAAGAAAAGCAGAAGGATCCGCAGCAATTCCAATAACTTCGTTCAGCAGGGTATGGAGACGAAATGTATTTAGGGCCGACATTACTCCGTGACCGGTGAAATCAACGATATAGAGCCCCAGCTTGTCCTCATCAATTTCGATCAGCCCCCAAAAATCTCCGCCCAATTCGGAAGACGGCATAAAATATGACGCGATATCGATGTCATGAGTTTCCCGGACCGTGTTAATGAGCCGTTCCGTCGGCAGGAGGTTTTGTTGCATGTCACGGGCAAAATCGAGTTCATTCTCTACCCGCCCCCTATACATCCGCATATCGCGAATCAAATAGAGGTTTTCGAGATGAATCCTGACCCGTGAGATCAATTCCATCTTATAGATCGGCTTGATCACCATATCCGTCGCCCCGGAGGCAAAGACCTTCTGGCGATCCTCTGGCTTGTCGTAACCAGTCTGGACAATAACGGGAAGATCAACAAACAAAGGGTTTTTCCGCAATCTGTTGCAAACCTCAAAGCCATCCATCTTGGGCATAACGATATCGAGAACCACAATATCAGGACGGAACTTTTCCGCCTTCTCAAGAGCATCGGCACCATCGACAGCCGTTTCAAGCTGAGTGAACCCCGCCGATTCGAGATAGGTGGAAATCAGCTCAAGAGCCACCCCATCGTCATCAACGATAAGAACCCGGCTATCAAGAACTTCCCGGCTGAGCATTTCCCCCCCGGAAATGAATTTGGCTTTTTTCGGGCTGCTTGATCCAGTTTTCGTATCATCTTGCCCGGCAACCGGCCTGATTGAAAAGGTCATGCTGATTTCCCGCCCATGATCGGAGAGAGAAACCTCATCGGAAAATGCACGGATAATACCCAACCCTCTTCCGTAGGGGAGCTCTGGTGCCGGCGCAGCACCTTTATCGATCAGATAACCAGGCCCTTCGTTGTGAACCTCGATTTCAACCATATCAGGCAAAAACCGCATCAGAATATTCATCCGCCGTGAAGCGAGTTCAGGGTTTTCCAAACTTTCGTTCAGTAAAACTGAAAATTTTGACAGACCCTCTGAGGTGCCTCGAATGCCACTGCCAATCTGAAGATTTCCATGAATCAAGGCATTTGAAACGGCTTCATGTAACGCCGTTTCAACGGCATCTCTGATGACTTGGTCGACCCCGAATTGTTGAACCAGTGCATCGCAGAAATACCTGGCAACCTCCCCCCTCATGGCGGAAACAGTTGTAAGAGAGAGGAAAAATCCATTGGCATAGACTGCCTGTCGCAAAGCCGAAAAGAACGGCTTGCCTATTTCGTTAAA
Organism: Rhodospirillaceae bacterium; assembly: GCA_018663165.1. GTDB lineage: Bacteria > Pseudomonadota > Alphaproteobacteria > UBA11136 > UBA11136 > JABJES01. Next base: position 8,206 of record JABJES010000094.1, on the reverse strand, counting down.
TTCAACGACGGCATCAAAACAAGGCCGAAGGCCCTGGATAAGGCTCTCGGACTCAATATTGCTGATTAACAGGATGCGCTTGTCTTCATTGCCAGCATTTGTCGCCACAATGGATGAAATTTCGGAGATATCCTCAACCTGAATATAGCCCGCAAAACCAAGCGTGCGGGTTTGCGTTGCAATCTCTTCGAGGACGGCTTCGGGAACACCGATGCCCACCAGACGAACGCATTGTGATTTAGCCCGAGGCAAAAAACTACTCCCCGGTTTCCATCGATCCACAGAAACAGGCGACAGTTAGCATATGGCCTTCCCTGGCATCAGCCCTGCATTTCACTCAGTTTTTAATAACATCGATAATAACATCAAGAACCTTGCCCGTCGCCTGCTCGATCAACACAACATCCCGATCAACAATGACGCGTTCGGTTCCTTTTTTAACTGTTGGAAGCTCGACTTCAAGGCCTGGGGGCAATCCACGGGACTCAAGCCCCGGAGGAAGAGTGCCGTGCTTTTCCACGTGACGGGCAAGTCCGGGAGGAAGTTTGTCACGCTTGGCAAGACCGGGAGGAGTCTTTCCCTTGCCGCCTTTTTTCTTTTTTTTGGTGCTACTTTTCTTTTCCGCATCATCATCACCGAAATACTCACGGACGAGCCTTTTCTCCACCTCGGAGAAAATAACATCAATAGTTTTATCCCCGGTTACACCCGCGTGCGCCGGAGAGAAAATGTGCCCCTGAGTGACCAGTCCAAAAATAAGGAATAAAAACAGAATACGCAAAATCAAGCTCCCTCATAAAATAAGTTGTGATAACCCGGTCAGTCCTTTTCCGTATGCAGTTTGCGGATACTATTCAAATACTCTGGATCAAGGCGCATCCGCTGCAGAACACCTTCGGCAGCTTCGGCATTGATCCGATCATAGAATTTGAGAACTCTGGACAGCTCACGCGGGTCAACGACCTTATCACCAGGACGGGTTTTCCGGCTGAGAAGAAAGATCGACGCAAAGTCAGGCTTTTCAACGATTGATGCCTTGCAGATAATTGCCAAGCCTTCACCGCCATGCTCAAACAAAATGCGCCGCACCAAAGTCAGGCGAAGTTTTGTCAATTGTACGAGAAGGGCCTCAAAAAGAAGGATTTCACCCTGTCGCAAAACCTGAATGAGAAGCTTTGGCGTAATTGATTCATTTTCAGCCAGGCGCTGGGCGAGTTGGAAGGGGCGTTGGTACTCGGGGTCCTCTTCCGCCTCGTCTTTCTCAATGGATTCTTCGACAGCTTCCTCCATCGACTTATCGAGTTCGGAGGGATCAATTTCAAAATTTTCAAGAATATGATCGCGCAGGGCGGCCGAAACCCACCAATACATTTTTTTGGCTAGGTCTTTCCCAAGATCGGGGCGGCCCAAAAGGGGCTTTTGATAGCCCTCTTCCTGCTTCGATTGATCAACGAGCACACTCAACATACTCGAAGCAATGCTGGCCGTCGGATTTTCAAGAAGCGCCGTAATCACATTCGTGTTGCCCGTCTCCACCAAAAGCTTCGTCACCTCTTCGCTAATGCCCTCACGACGGGAAACCGCCAGCTGATGCTCCATGGTTTTGTGTTGAATGATCTCAACGAGTTCCGCATCCCTCAGCACCGGGCTTTTCATCAGGATCGGACGCGCCACGTCGATTTCATCGTTGGCAAGCTGTATCACCAGCTCACGAGGTGCTGTTGCCTGATCAGACAGGCGTTGGGCCAGTGCCTTGCGGACATCCATTTCAACATCGTGAATGAGCTGATTGAGAATTTCCGTCATCAGGTCGCGTTCATGCTCAGAAAGGATGTTCTCATTTCCGAAAAACAGATCGCTGACGGTGTTGGCGAGTGTCGTTCTGGCCTCAACGGATTTATCCCGCGCCAGGCTGAACAGTTCCTCAATTTCGATTTGGGTCGGTTTTCCCATTATAGTTTCTTTGCCATTTATAGTTTCTGTGCCTTCTTAAGTTTTATACTGACTGGTCATAGATTTAGCCGTCTGAAGCCTGCTTTGCCCGACGCTGTAAACCATCAAAATAAGCCAAGCCCTGCTGGTGGAAAAAAATATCGAGATCAATCCCTTTAATGTATCGCCACAGCCATTGTTCCATGAACAATCTAAATGGAAAAATCCGAGAAGAAAGCCTTAAATCAACTGGTTTTGATCGGGAATAATTCTAGAGTTATCCTCTCTTCCAAGCCTAAAACCTATACGCTGGAGTCTTAATAAAAAGTGATTGCCATCACTGAAACCTTAACATCGGGATCACAACCGGAATGAAACTCCCCTTTTTCCTTGCCCTTTACGCATTATTTTTCAGCATCCTGGCTGCGCCAGCGGCTTTTTGTGCCTCCAACACTCCCCCAGGCACACAATTTCACCTTTTACCGGAAAATCTGCCTAAACCCTTTGCCTCACCAAGCGTGTCTAACCCACCTCGTCACGCACAACCGCGCCCAAACACCCAGCTAAAGGCACCTGAAGGGTTTGCCGTCAATCTATTTGCCGACGGCCTGGAGGATGCACGATGGCTGGCCGTTGCCCCCAATGGGGATGTCTTCCTGGCCCAGAGCGATCTGGGACGCATCACCCTGCTGCGAGATACCAATGACGACGGCCGCGCGGATTTCGTCGGTGTTTATGGAGATGAATTCGACCGTCCCCACGGACTTGCCTTCAACGACGGCTGGCTTTACATCGCCGATACGCGCCGCGTCTGGCGATTACCCTATAAGCCTGGATCGGACACCCCCGGAACTCGCCCCGAACCCGTCACCAGACAAGGCGCGATCGGCGATGGCTCAGGCCACTGGACCCGTAATATTGCCTTTCATCCAGACGGCACCCGCTTTTACGTTTCTGTCGGCTCACGACGAAATATCGACGTCGAATCGCCACCACGAGCATCGGTCCAGGAGTTTTCCAAAAACGGGAAATCTCAGCATAGTTTCGCCACCGGCCTGCGCAATCCGGTTGGAATCGCCTTTTATCCCGGCAGTGACGACCTTTACGTCGTCGTCAACGAGCGCGACGGCCTGGGCGACGGGTTGGTGCCGGATTATCTAACCGGCTTAAAAGACGGTGGCTTTTACGGCTGGCCCTATGCCTATATCGGACCTAACCCGCAGCCAAAATTTGCCGGACGGCGACCTGATCTGGTTAAAAAAACGCTCACACCAGACCTTCTTTTCCACTCCCATTCCGCCCCACTGGGGTTGGCGTTTTACAATCACGACAGCTTTGGCGAGGCCTGGCGCGGCGACGCCTTCGTTGCCCTCCACGGCTCCTGGAATGCCGCCGTGCCCCAAGGGTATATGGTTGTCCGGGTTCCCTTCGAAAATGGCCAGCCAGCGGGAGGTTATGAGGCCTTCCTTACCGGCTTCTGGATTGAGGGAGAAGAGACCGCCGGGGTTTGGGGCCGTCCCGCCGGATTGGCAGTCGCAGCCGATGGCAGCCTGCTGGTCGCCGACGATCTGGGCGGAAAAATTTGGCGGGTCAGCCGCAAGCCCTAATTTAGGCCTGAGCTGAAGAAGAAAGTGCCTAGCGCTCCACACCCATCAGGGAATCGGCAAAAGCAGCGGCGGAAAAAGCGCGAAGATCATCGGCCGATTCACCAACACCGACCGCATGCACGGGTAGGCCGAACTGATCGGCGAGTGCCACCAACACCCCGCCCTTGGCGGTACCGTCGAATTTCGTCATCACCAGGCCGGTAACCGGAATCATCTCACGGAAGGCCTCCACCTGGGTATGAGCATTCTGACCAGTGGTGGCATCAAGCACCAGAAGACAGCTATGGGGCGCCTTGGCATCGACTTTTTGGAGTGCGCGAACAATTTTCTGCAATTCTTCCATCAGTCCTTTCTTGTTCTGAAGCCGTCCGGCCGTATCGACAAGAAGAATATCGGCCTTTTTCCGTCGCGCCTTCTTATAGGCGTCAAAGACTAACCCGGCGGGATCGTCACCTTCCTTGCCGGAGACAAGTTGGCACCCGGTGCGCTCGCTCCATATCTTCAATTGCTCTACCGCCGCCGCACGGAAAGTGTCACAGGCCGCCATCATCACCTCTAGCCCATCCTCGCGGAAAGACTTAGCGATCTTGCCGATCGTGGTGGTCTTGCCGCTGCCATTGACGCCGACAACGAGGATAACGTGGGGCTTGTTATCGGGGCCGGGGACCAGAGGTTTGGCCACAGGCGCCAAAACCTCGGCAATATTATCAGCGAGAATTTCGCGAAGCTGCTCAGGGGAAATTTCCTCGTGAAAACGGTGACGCTCAAGACTGCCGACCAACTGGCTGGCCGTTGCCACGCCAATATCCGACGAGATCAGCAACTCCTCAAGATCACTTAAGGTTTCTTCATCCAGACGGTGGTTACGAAATATTTTAGTCATTCCCTCGCTGAAATGCTGGGAGGATTTTGTCAGCCCCGTTCGAAGCCGGCTCAGCCAACCGCCTGTTTTATGACCCGTCATATCGCCACCGCCTTTTGAGATTGCGTCGCTACGCGGGCAATGAGTTGCATGCCCTCAATGGCGACGGCTCGGGCCGACACGATGCCCCCTATCTCCGCGCATCCTTCGAGCTTCACCGACGCAAAGCTCTCGCTGCGTCCCCAAGCCGGTTTTTCCACCAGAACCGAAAGATCCGAGCCAATGCGGCGGGAAAGATCCGCCGTCAATTGTGCCTCTCCAGCCTCACGCAGGCGGGCGGCTCGGGATTTACGAACCGGGGCCGGCACCTGGGGCATATCTGCGGCTGGCGTCCCAGGGCGCGGCGAATAGGGAAAAACGTGAAGCTGGGTCAAATCGCACTCCTTGATAATCGACAGGGTATTTTCAAACATCTCATCGGTTTCAGTTGGGAACCCGGCAATCAGATCGGCGCCGAATACAATCTCTTTGCGCTGACGTCGTAAATTTTCACAAAGATCTAAAACCATCGCACGATCATGGCGCCGTTTCATCCGTTTTAAAATCATGTCATCACCAGCCTGAAGGCTCAAGTGTAGATGAGGCATTAGACGAGATTCCCCAACAATGATCTCTATCAATTCTGGATCAAATCCATCCGGATCGAGGGATGACAGGCGGAGCCGCTCAATCTCAGGCACCGATTTCAAAAGCCCGGCGACGATAGAGCCCAGCCGAGGCTGCCCCGGCAGATCACCGCCGTAAGAAGTCAGATCAACGCCGGTAAGAATAAACTCACGGTAGCCACCTGCGGCCAAAACCCGCGCCTGGTCAATAATCTGTGGCAGAGGCACAGAACGGCTCGGCCCCCGTCCAAAGGGAATAATGCAGAAAGTACAGCGGTGATCGCACCCCTGCTGAACCTGAAGGAAGGCGCGTGTGCGGCCTTCGAACCCTTCAATCAGATGGGGGGCGGTTTGGGTCGCCTGCTGAATATCAGTGACATGAATACCACTCTCAACGCCTGAGAAACTTTCCACCATCAGCTTTTCGGCATTGCCGAGAACCTCGTCAACCTCCGGCATGGTGGCATAACTTTCCGGTGCAATCTGGGCAGCGCAACCGGTAACGATGATCCGGGCCGTTGGGTTCTCGCGCCGCGCCTTGCGGATGGCCTGACGCGCCTGGCGTTCGGCCTCGCTGGTGACCGCACAGGTGTTGATAACAACTGCATTCTCAACGCCACCTTCACGGGCGAGGCGACGCATAACCTCTGATTCGAAACTGTTGAGACGACAACCGAAAGTAATGATTTCCGGATCTCTGGCGCTTTCACTGGTCACGCCCCATCTCCGCCTAAAAGAGCCCGATCCAACGTGCCGTGGAAACTCGTCGCCACCGGGCCGGTCATCAAGACATGCTCATCATTCAGCCACTCGATGGCAAGGATGCCCCCATCGAGTTCAATTTCAGCCTTTTTGTCGCACAATCCCCGACGGTTGGCCGCGACCAGCGCCGCACAGGCCCCGCTGCCACAAGCCTGGGTTATCCCGGCGCCACGCTCCCAGACCCGCAAACGCAGTCGGTCTGGCGCGATCACCTGGGCAATACCGACATTGGTCCTTTGTGGAAACATTTTATGGCGCTCAAGCCTTGGCCCAACCACATCAAGGGGAACCGCCTCAACATCCTCGACAAAAAAGACCAGATGGGGATTGCCCATATTGACGGCACAGCCATCGGAAAGCCCTTTTTCGGAAATCAGCAAATGTAGCGTATCGGTGGCCTGCTCAAGCGGAATATCCCGCCAGTCGAGGCGCGCCCGCCCCATATCAACAGAGATCAACTCGCCGCCCCCTTTATCTGCATCAAGCAGGCCGGCGGCGGTTTCGATCACCACATGATCGCCCCCCTTTTCAGCCATCAAGAGACTGGCGACACATCGCGTCGCATTTCCACAGGCCGCCACTTCGCCCCCATCAGCATTTAGAATGCGCATGAAAGCGTCGCTGAGCCCATCTGCGGATGGCTCAATAAGGATAATCTGGTCGCAGCCGACACCGCGATGACGATCGGCAATAGCACGAGCGGCCTGCGCGGAAACCGCGACAGGGCCCTGGCGGGCGTCGATGACCACGAAATCATTGCCCAGCCCATGCATTTTTATGAAAGGAATCGTATCCATAACTGGCTTAATATGGCCTTCGCACCCCATAAGTCCACCTGTTTCACACAGGTTTCACTTCGCCCCGAAGGTGCCTGCCCCGGCACGGCTTAGGGACATTCCCCAACCAAGACGAAAAAGCGACTTGCAGCGCCGCTGTCTTATAGTTAATATCCTTATCTAGTTAGTGTCACTAAGATGTTAAAGGTGTTAACAATGGAAAAACGCCACGAAAATGAGCTGTTGGCCCATTTCGAAGCCCTTTTACACAAGGGATTTGCCGTCATCCCTCAGTACAAGATCCGCGCCTGGTATGCCTTGTGGCGACTACGCTCAGAACCCTTTGAGGATATCCGCGAGCGCTGGGGTAATTTCTGTGGTGAGGAGAAAATTGATATCGATATCGCCAAATTCGGCAAGGACGACATTATTCTTATTAACGATGGCTTGGTTGAATATAAATAGACAACCTATAAAGACGGGGAATATTACAGGCGCGGCCACAAGCATGATCACAAGCGCGACCACAGGTGCGACCACGGCCTATCCCCACCACCCCGGCTTGCTTGACTTCCCCGTATCTCCCGCCTAAAGTCCGCCCGCTCAAGTCATTTGAGACTTTATTCATAGCCCCCGCCCAAAATGGGGGTCCGCCAGTCCGCGAGTTTCGCGCACTGGCGTTATTTGCTTTGTGAAGAGGCGTGGAGAGCCGGAGGCTCGACAGGGAAAGAATTAAAGAGGCGAGGACGGCCAACAAGAGGCGCTTTGTGAACCAAAAAACGATGAAAAGACTAAAAAATGTTTGAAAGCCTTTCGGGCAAACTAGGTGAGGTCTTTGACCGGCTAAAAGGGCGCGGCGCGCTCAGCGAGGCCGACGTCACGCAAGCTCTGCGCGAAGTACGCATCGCGCTGCTGGAGGCCGATGTCGCCCTGCCCGTGGTCAAGGATTTCATCGCCACGGTGAAAGAGCGAGCCAGCGGTCAGGAAGTGACCCGCAGCGTCACGCCGGGCCAGATGGTGATCAAAATCGTTCACGATCATCTGATTGAGACTCTTGGTTCAAACACCCCTCTCGATCTGGTCGCCACACCGCCGGTCGCCATTCTGATGGTCGGACTGCAAGGCTCGGGCAAGACCACGAGCACGGCTAAAATCGCCCGCCGCCTTAAGGAACGAGAAAAGAAGAAGGTTCTGCTGGCCTCCCTCGACGTCAACCGTCCTGCCGCCCAGGAACAGCTCGCCGTGCTGGCCGAGCAGACCGGAATCGACAGCCTTGAAATCGTCAAGGGTGAGACACCGCTTACAATCACCAGCCGCGCCATGGATAGCGCCCGACGAGGGGGCTATGACGTCGTTATACTCGACAGCGCCGGGCGCCTGCACGTCGATGATGCCCTGATGGACGAGATCAGCGCCGTCGCCAAGATTGCCCAACCGAAAGAAACCCTGCTGGTCGCCGATTCCATGACCGGCCAGGATGCGGTCAAGGTCGCGGAAAGCTTTAATCAACGCCTGCCGCTCAGTGGCATTGTCCTGACCCGAATTGATGGTGATGCCCGTGGCGGCGCAGCACTTTCCATGCGGGCCATTACCGGCTGTCCG
>JABJES010000103.1 GCA_018663165.1 Rhodospirillaceae bacterium | reverse complement strand
GAAACTGAAACTGAAAACAAGGGTCGCGGCGGCCACGATATCGCCGTTTATCGCGATCAACTGACTGAACTCAAGGCCGACCTTGAACGCCACCTGATCAGCGAGAAAGAGGCCGAAGCCGCCCGCATTGAGATCGAGCGCCGCCTGCTCGCTGCAGACCGTGATACAGACCGTGACGCTGATCATGACCGAGCAACACAAAACGGTGCCGCCAAACCCCCAGGGTCAGTTCGCCACCGCACAGCAATTGCCCTTGTGCTGGGGGTAGTGCTTCTCTCTTTTGGGCTTTACGGCTGGCTCGGATCGCCCGGCATTCCCGACCTGCCCCTGGCCGAGCGTGAAAAAGAGCGTGCCGCAAGTGCATTGAGCCCTGCTGTCGACACCGCCCAGATCGAGGGCATGGTCGCCCAGCTCGCCCAGAAACTCGAAACCGGACCCGGCGATCCGAAGGCCTGGCGCATGTTGGCGCGCTCGTATCTGGTGCTTGATCGCGCCGAAGAAGCGCAGGCTGCCTATCTTCGTGGACGCGAACACTTCCCCGATGATGCGGGGCTGCTCGCCGATCACGCGACCTTCATCTCCGTCATGGCAACGCCGGAGGGAAGCCCCGATATGGTGGTGCCTTTACCGGCGGCGGCGATGTTTGAGCGGGTTTTAACAATCGAGCCCGAAAATGGCGAGGCCCTGTGGTTTTCAGGTCTGGCCGCCGTTCAAGGCGGTGAGAACGCCCGCGCGAGCGCTTTGTGGAGTCGGCTTTACGCGCTTATTCCTGTTGAATCTAAAGGCCGCGTGGCGCTGAAGGACCGCATTGACGCCCTGGGCACACCAGAGCAAAACAATAATCCGGCCCCTTAAGCCTGCTTCAGATCAGGCCTTTGTTTCAGCCCGGCGGCGATCAATAAGCGCCAGGCGGATTTTTGTCGTTACCGGGCCGATGGCAAAGCTCTGATCCGCCACGGCGCGGATGGGCCATAACCCGATGACGCTGTTGGTGAGAAACAAATCATCACTGGACAGGGCCTCTTTAAGCGAAATATCCGTCACCTCACAGGCGATGCCCTTTTCCTCGGCAATTTCCATCACCAGGGTGCGAATAATTCCAGCGACACCGCAACGGGAAAGATCGGGCGTGCGCAAAGCGCCGTCGGTGACGCAGAAAAGATTGGTCATCACCCCCTCAATGACCCGCCCGGCCTGGTCACACATCAGCCCCTCGGCAATTGCAGGATCATCCCACTCAGCCCGCGCCAATACATTTTCCAGACGGTTAAGGTGCTTAATTCCGGCGAGCTGCTTTTGTTCCGCCAGCCGGGTTTCACAGACCCTCACCCGAATGCCATCGCGGGCAAAGGCAGCGGGATAATCAGGGGCTGGATGAAAAGAAACAATCCGCGTCGCCTCTATCGGGTCAGGCATGCGATAGCCGCGCCCGCCCGTCCCCCTGGTCACCATGATCTTGAGCACACCGGCATCGACCGCCTCAACAACACGCTGGCCGTTGAGAAGAATACCGGCCTCATTGGCCAGGGCTTCAATGTCCGGTGCGGGCAGACCAAGACGGGAACAGCCCTCAATTAACCGCGCCATGTGGCGGTCCCAAAACTCAAGACGACCGCCCGCCACCGCTATCGTCTCGAACAGACCGTCGCCATATTGGAGCCCCCGGTCGGCCGCCGACACGGTTGTAACCGCCTCGCCGTTGACGAAGACGCACGGTGCTGGAAGACCGACACCGGCACGTTCTTCATCAATCGGGTTTACAGGTTGTTTGCTCATTCTTCCCCCCTGGTGCCGCCCTGGGTCAGAGCACGAATAAGACCGCGCGCCTTGGCGCGGGTCTCCTCAAGCTCTTTTTGAGGGTCCGAATCGGCGACGATGCCGCCACCGGCACGAAACCTTACCTCATTCCCCTGACGCAACATGGTGCGGATCAGAATATTGAGATCAAGGCTGCCATCCCGGTTCACATACCCCATGGCACCGGTATAAGGCCCGCGTCCCTCGGCCTCCAGTTCGGCGAGAATTTCCATACACCTTACCTTCGGACAGCCGGTGATGGTGCCGCCGGGAAAGACTGCGCGCACCACCTCGCCCGGCGTGATCGCGCTTGCCAGCTCACCGCGCACGTTGGAGACGATGTGATGCACATGGGCATAGGATTCGACCACCATCATCTCGTTAACGTGCACCGATCCGGGGATGCAGACCCGCGAGATATCGTTGCGCTCCAAATCAACCAGCATGATGTGCTCGGCGCGCTCCTTTGGATGGCCAATCAATTCCGATGACAGGGCCACATCGGTGATACCGCTGGCCCCGCGCGGCCTGGTACCGGCAATCGGCCGGGTCTGAATCAAACTGCCGCGAACCTCAATCAGGCGTTCCGGCGAAGAGCTGATGATCGCCATCCCGTCCAGGGTCGCCATCCCGGCAAAGGGGGCGGGATTGCGCCGACGCAGACGATCATAAAGCTCGCCATGACTGATATCGGGACGAAGCGTTCCCTTCCACAGGCGCGACAAATTAACCTGGAAAACATCCCCGGCAAAAACGTAATCGATGCATTGACGCGCCCCGTCCAGATGACGCTCTGGCGTGTCTTCTATGAGTTCACCGACGAGACAGCTATCCTCGACAGACACAGGCGCGAGAGTGGCGGCTCCCTTACAGGCGCGGCGCAAATCCGCCTCCATATCATCGAGAAGGCTCTCACTTTCACTCTCCGTCATCAGGATTATTTCGCCCGCCTCATGGTCGAAAATAATTGCGGCGGGAAAGCGGGTCGCAAAAGCCACCGGCATATCGCCCGGTGCAACGGGCAGGTTCAAGCTCGGCTCGATCTGGCCTGCCAGTTCATAACCCAGATAGACAAACCAACCGCCGGTAAAGGGCGGTAGATTTTCACCCTTGTCAGAAGTGGACAGCTCTTGCGAGCACCACCAACGGTCGAAAGCATCGAGAAAATCATTGTCTTCCCCTTCACTCAACGGCCCCTTGATGCGCCCATCGGCCTCCAGGCGCAGGGTTTCGCCAGGAAAGGCGAAAAGAATATTGTACCGGGCCTGAGGGGTGCCGGTCGCCGCGCTTTCGAGAAAATGGGGATAACGTTCAGGAAAAAGGTCGTGAACGGCAAGAAGATCGACCTTACGCCCCGCCAGCGTTTCAATCCCGGCAACGGGAAGAGTGCGGCAATAGCAGGATGCTCCAGATACGCGCGGGCGTGTTGATAAAGGCTCTTGCACCGGCCTGCTTCTCCTGCAACTTAACTGCGGCCATAAACCGCCCCCCGACGACAAGAACAACTTACTCAATTCATGCCCGAAAGGCGATTTCTTACCGCGATTGGAAAGAGAAGAACAGGTTTGATTCCGAGAAGCCGCCTAGCGTTTGCGGATCGAGATTTCGACGCGCCGGTTAAGCGCCCGGTTTTCGGGCGAATCGTTGGCCACCAGCGGACGGCTATCGGCATAGCCCTGGGCGGTTACCCGTTCGGGTGCGATCTTTCCAGACTTTAATATCTGGTGCACAACCGAAACCGCCCTGGCGGTCGAAAGGTCCCAGTTGGAGCGAAAGCGGGCGGTCGAAATCGGCCGGTCGTCAGTATGGCCGGCGACGATAATCTGTCCCTCGGCCTCTGCAAGAACGGAGATCAGCTTGTCCATGGTCGGCAGGAAGGTTTCGGCAAGCCGTTCACTACCCGCCGGAAAGGCAATTTCATCGGTAAAAGTAATAATTGTCTGGTCGCCCGACTCCTCAATGCTGATCTGTTTGCCTTCTAATTCGCTGGCCAAGACCCGGCGCAGATTTTCCTGGATTGCTTCATCCGCCATCTGATCTTCCGACATCTCATCGGGCAGCGCCTCAAGAGCCTCGTTCTCCATCGGGGTTTCTCCGATCACGTCTGGCAGATCAATTGAGATCGCCGCCTTGGGTGCCACCTGCTTGATATGCTTGCCGGTGAAAAAACCCTCCACCTCGATCATGCCGGAAAGCCGGGTCAAGGCGCTCAAACCGAAAGACTCGCTCATCGCCCCGGCGATTTTCTTATAGCGATCGACATCCATCGTCGAAAAAGAAAGCAGCAGAACGAACATGGTCAGCAACAGGGCCATGAGGTCGGCGAAGGTGACCATCCAGGGCGGCGCGCCGACATTTTTTTCCGGTTTTTTCGCCATGCCGTCTATTTTCCTTCGATGGACGGCTCTTCCTCATCCTCGTCCACCGACTTGGAACGCTCAGATTCGGGAAGATAAACCTCCAGCAGTTCTTCGATCACATTGGGATTCTGGCGATCATGCACTTCCAGTATACCCTCAAGAATGAGCGACATGCTGACCCGCTCCTGCTCAGTCTTGGAGGCCAGCTTGTCGGCGATTGGCAGGGCGACCAGATTGGCGATCAAGGCCCCGTAAAGGGTGGTGAGAAGAGCAATTGCCATGGCCGGGCCAATCGATTTGGGGTCTTCCATGTTGCTCAACATCTGCACCAGACCGACCAGGGTCCCGATCATACCGAAGGCAGGTGCTGATTCGCCGATCCCACGGAAAATTTTCTCGCCCTGTTCATGGCGCTGGATCGTCAGCTCCATCTCGCTGGTCATGGCCTTGCGCATAACGTCGAAATCATAACCGTCAACAAGGAACTGCATTCCCTTGCTGAGGAATTCGTTGCCGGCATCGATTTGGGACAGCGCCATCGGGCCTTCCTTACGCATCAGTTTGGCGCAGTCGAGAATCGTATCGAGAAGCTCCCGTGGCCTCGATTTCTCATTGACGAAAGCGGCCTTAACGCCGAGCCGAAGGGCAACAAAGACGGTGGACAGGGGAAACTTGATCAAGGTTGCGGCGAATGTCCCGCCAAGAACGATCAGAAAGCCGGGGATATTGATGAAAATCCACATATCAGAGCCGGTCATCACCGCAAGCGCGACAACCGTGATCCCGATAACCAGCCCAAGAAGCGTAGTAATATCCATAACGCCTGTTCCCGTTCCCTGGCTGAGCCTCTCAAAACGCGCGGCCCGGCCCCCTCGTATCCCGACGGCTATTCATTCCTCCGAAATATCCATTACAGCCTATTGAAAGCTCGTAAACATTCTCTTACCTTCGATCCAGTTTTTACGTGGCGATATCATCTGCCTAGACATAAACATGTTTTTTATGTTGAATGAATACTTGCCCGGATCAGTTGCGAGCAAGATTCCAAGAACAACTTAAGAAAATCGGGGACCATGGCTGAAATTCTAATTATCGACGACGACGACGATCTCAGAAAGACGATCGGCACTTTGATCGAGAGTGCGGGGCACACGCCCCATCTCGCCGCCCACGGTGTCGAAGGCCTGGAAATTCTTAAAAATACTGAAATTGATGTCACTATCACCGATATCGTCATGCCCGAAAAAGAGGGCATTGCCACGATCATTGAGATCAAACAAAATTTTCCCAATGTCAGGATCATCGCCATAACCGGCTATCAGGATTCCTATTTAACCTATGCCCAGCAATTGGGGGCCGATCTGGCGATCCGCAAACCTCTCGATCTGCCCACCTTGGTGACGCATATTGAGGATCTTATCGCCAGGAAATCCTCAGGCGCCTGAGCAAATTCTCTTGAACCCCCCAATCAGGGGGTCGGGATATCTGTGAATTAAGGGATTTGGTGGAGCCGAGGGGAATCGAACCCCTGACCTCCACGTTGCGAACGTGGCGCTCTCCCAACTGAGCTACGGCCCCTTTACACAAGCCCACGGGAATACCTCAGGCAATGCGGGCGGATAATGTGTCGGAGCCCCCGCTCTGTCAAGGTTTCCAGCGCCACCGTCATGATACCCCCGCCCCCTCCTGCAACCCGCCTTGAACCCGGCGGCGAGGAAGGCTAGGTTTCAATTCGCTGCATCGTTCCCGTTCTGGCAACAAAAAGGGCCTCTTCCCGTGGTTAATCCATTCGTTTCCATTACCGCCACCGTCATCAGCCTTTATATCTGGCTTCTCATCGCCTCAGTGGTCTTGAGCTGGCTCGTTTCCTTCAATGTGGTCAACACCTCAAACCGCTTTGTCTATGTTGTCGGCGATTTCCTCTATCGCATCACAGAACCGGCGCTGCGGCCCATCCGGCGCTATATCCCTGATCTTGGCGGCCTCGATATCTCACCGATTGTCCTCATTCTGCTGCTGACCTTCCTGGAAAACGCCCTGTTCTATTACCTTGCCTAAGGACAAATCCGCCCCCAGCCTCTCTTTCCCCTTCACAAAAACGTCACGGGGGCTTAAGT
>JABJES010000095.1 GCA_018663165.1 Rhodospirillaceae bacterium | reverse complement strand
CTCGGCGGCGATTGTCGCGGCGCGCGGGGCGCTGGCCGCCACCGGCACCGATACCGGCGGTTCGATCCGTCAGCCCGCCGCCTTTTGCGGTCTGGTCGGGGTCAAGCCCACCTATGGACGCTGTTCGCGCTGGGGCATCGTTGCCTTTGCCTCGTCGCTCGATCAGGCCGGACCGATGACGCGCAGCGTGCGCGACGCAGCGATCATGCTGAAAGCCATGGCTGGGCATGATCCCAAGGATTCCACTTCGGCACCGCGCGATGTGCCTGATTTTGAGGGCGCTGTGGGCCAAGGGGTCAAGGGCTTGAAGATCGGCATCCCGCAAGAATATCGGGTCGAGGGCATGGGCGAAGAAATAGCCGCCCTTTGGGACAAGGGGACGGAATGGCTAAAGGCGGCGGGGGCGGAAATCGTTCCTGTATCGCTGCCCCATACCGAGTATGCGCTGCCTGCCTATTACATCATCGCTCCGGCTGAGGCCTCGGCCAATCTGGCGCGCTATGACGGTGTGCGCTACGGTCTGCGGGTGCCCGGCAAGTCATTGGATGAAATGTATTCGAACACCCGCGGCGAGGGCTTCGGCAAAGAGGTTCAGCGCCGCATCATGATGGGCACCTATGTGCTCTCGGCCGGTTATTACGACGCCTATTATCTTAAGGCCCAGAAGGTGCGCGCCTTGATTGCGCGGGATTTCAAAACCGCCTTTGAGACGGTCGATGCAATCCTCACCCCGACAACGCCGAATGCAGCCTTTGCCATCGGTGAGAAGATGGATGATCCCATCGCCATGTATTTAAATGATGTGCTTACCGTGCCGGCGTCCCTTGCCGGTCTGCCCGCCGCCTCAATTCCCGCTGGCCTGTCGGGAGAGGGCCTGCCGCTCGGGTTGCAGGTCATCACCCGGCCGTTCGACGAAGAGACTCTGTTCCGCACCGCCCAGGCTTTGGAAGACGCGGCGGATTTTACAGCCCGGCCGGGTCTTGTTGAAGGGAGAGCGACATGAGCCTGATCCAGGGGAATACCGGCGATTGGGAAATTGTGCTGGGTCTGGAAGTTCATGCCCAGGTCAGCGTCAAGTCGAAACTCTTTTCCGGCTCCGCCACTGAGTTCGGGGCTGAACCAAATACTCAGGTCTCTCTGGTCGATGCCGCGATGCCGGGGATGCTGCCGGTGATTAATGCAGAAGTGGTCAGACAGGCGATCTGCACCGGGTTGGGGCTGAAAGCCGAGATCAATTGTTTTTCGGTTTTTGATCGCAAGAATTATTTCTATGCCGATCTGCCCCAGGGGTATCAGATTTCCCAGTTCACCCAGCCCATTGTCGGCAAGGGAACGATTATTCTCGATCTGCCCGATGGTAAAACCCGCGAGGTCGGCATCACCCGTCTTCATATCGAACAGGATGCGGGAAAAAGCCTTCACGATCAGGATCCATCGAAAACCTTTATCGATCTTAACCGGTCGGGGGTGCCGCTGATGGAAATCGTCTCGGAACCCGATATGCGAACCGCCGAAGAGGCCGGGGCTTATATCCGCAAGCTGCGCTCTATCCTGCGTTATCTGGGATCGTGCGACGGCAACATGGATCAGGGCAGCATGCGCTGCGACGTCAATGTGTCGGTGCGGCGTCCCGGCGACGCGCTGGGCACCCGCTGCGAGATCAAGAACGTCAATTCCATCCGTTTTGCCCAGCAGGCGATTGAATATGAGGCCCGTCGCCAGATTGAGATTATCGAGGATGGGGGGACCATCAGCCAAGAAACCCGCCTCTTTGATTCCGGCAATGGCACGACGCGCACCATGCGTTCAAAGGAAGAGGCCCACGATTACCGCTATTTCCCTGATCCTGATTTATTGCCGCTGGAATTTCCTCAGAGTCTGGTCGAGGAAATCCGCGCCACTCTGCCCGAACTCCCCGATGACAAGAAGGCGCGTTTTATCGCCGATTTCGGCCTGCCCGCCTATGATGCGGGCGTATTGGTGGCCGAGCAGGAAATTGCCGCTTATTTTGAGGCTGTGGCCGAGGGACGTGACGCAAAAAAGGCGGCCAATTGGGTGATGGGGGATCTGTTCTCTGTGCTTAATAAAGACAATCTGTCGATCGACGCATCGCCAATTTCGGCTGATAATCTTGGGCGTTTGATCGATCTTATCGAGGACGGCACCATTTCCGGGCGTACTGCCAAGGAAGTTTTCGAGGCGATGGCCGAGACCGGCAAGCCGGCGAGTGATATTGTCGAGGAAAAGGG